>CAYYVB010000321.1:0-3960 GCA_964475035.1 uncultured Opitutaceae bacterium
TCCAGCGCGTGACGGGCCGGAGCGGACGGGGCGGGAACTTCGGGAGTCATCGGCGGACCGAGCGTGGCCGCGCGCGGCCGCCGGCTCAACGCCGTTCGCCGTCATAGTTCAGCGCCACTCGTGCCGCGGGTAACGACGCGAGAGCTCGGTCTTGATCTTCGGATATTGCTCGCGCCAGAAGTTGCTCAGGTCGTCCGTCACTTGGATCGGCCGCTGATTCGGCGCGAGCACCTCGATCTTCACCGGCACGCGGCCATGGCCAAGGGTGAACTTCGAGTCGACGCCGTAGAGTTCCTGGATGCGCGCGCTGAGCACCGGCGGGCCGTCCTTCGTGTAGGTCACGCGAGCTTTGCGGCCATTGGCCATGACGATGCGCTCGGGCAAATAGTCGTCGAGCACGGCGAGCTGCTCGGGCAACAGCCAGTCGCGCAGCACGGGCATGACGGGCTTGTCCTTCAACTCGCGCGCGCCGTGGCTGCCGTAGCAGATCTGCTCGATGAGTGTGGCGCGGTCGGCGTCGGTGATCGGGTTCACCTCGAGCTCGGGCCACCACTTCGCGAGGCAGTTGACGCGGATGATCCAGTGTTCGACCGCCTCGTTCCACTCCGTGAGCACGATGCGACCGGCAAGGACTTCCTTGGTCAACAGTGCCGCGGCCTCGCCGTCGGCCGGTTCCTCGGCGGTCTGTTTCGAATCGAGCACGAGGTCGCGGAAGCGACGCTCCTTGCGCGCGAGCACGCGGCGTTGTGTCTCGTCGTAGACAACCCCGCCGGCATCTTGAAAATCCTCGGGGAAAAGTTCCTTTAACCACGCCTCGTCGACGGCGGTGTTGAGGTTGAGGAGCGTGTTCACCTCGCCGCGACTCTCGATCTCGGTGATCTCGGCGGCGACGAAGAGCGGCGCGTCTTGGATGCAGCTCTCGCGCGCGAGCACGCCCTTGCGGCCGTGGACAAGTTCGCAGCGCAATGTGCCCTGGTCGATCCGGCGCGCCAGGTGGTCGCTGAAGCCGAGGAGCACGCACTTGCGCACGGCAACGCCGTCGATGCGCTTTTCCGCGATGTCGAGTTTCTCGGCCGCGGCGATCTCGAGGAATTGCTCAAACAGCGGGCCGACCTGCCGCACGGCCTGCACGTGGATGCCGAGGCGGCGGCAGGCGTCCATGTTGTAGGCCGCCTTGTCGGCGTAGCGCCACGCGCGCATGAGGAGGAAGAAATCGGACTCGCTCTCCGCGCCGAAGAGATCGTCGCGCGCCTCCTGTGTGCGCTTGTCCACGCCGCGAAGGAGGAAATTGCGGCCCTGCGTGAGCGCCGCCATCAGCGCGACCGAGCGCACGCAGCCGTAATCCTGCGCCGCGAGGAACATACGCGCATAGCGCGGATGCATCGGGAAGCGCAGCATCTTGCGGCCGACGTCGGTGATCGAAAGGTGGACCGGCTTCAGCCGGCCGCTCGTCGCGACGGGCGTCCCGTGGCCGGCTGAAGCCGGCCCTACCTCATGCAACGCTCCCAAGTCTGCGAGCAGGGTCTCAGCGCGCTCGAGCGACTTCGGGTCGGGCTTTTCGAGCCAGGGAAAACCGTGGATGTCGTCGATGCCGGCGGCTTTAAGCGTCAAAACGACCTCGGCGAGGTCGAGCCGCTTGACCTCGGGCAACTCCTGCAACGGACGCTGCGCGTGCTCGCGCTCGGTCCAGAGCCGCAGGCAGACGCCTGGCGCCGTGCGGCCGGCGCGACCGGCGCGCTGGTCGGAGGATGCGACGGAGATCTTCTCGATGAGCAGCGTGTTGATGCCGCGGTGCGGGTCGTAGCGCGCCACGCGGGCGAGTCCGCAATCGACGACCGCGGTCACGCCGTCGATGGTGAGCGAGGTCTCGGCAACGTTGGTCGAGACGATGATCTTTCGCGTGTCGTAGCGCGCGACCGCGCGGTCCTGCGCGTCAGGCGGGAGTTCGCCGTGGAGGGGGAAACAGGCGAACCCGCGCAGCGCGTGCGAGCCTTGGATCTCCTGCACGGTGCGCGAGATCTCGAAGGCGCCCGGCATAAACACGAGCAGGTCGCCCGTCGTCTCCGCGGCGACGCGTTCGCACTCGCGGGCGGCGACGGCCCAGACGGGGTCATGCTCGAAGTTGACCGACTTCGGGAGGTATTCGATCCGCACGGGAAACGTCCGACCCTGCGAGGTGAGGACGTCGCACGGTGCGAGGTAGTCCTTGAGCAACGCCGCATCGAGCGTGGCCGACATGACGATGATCTTCAGGTCGGGCCGGCGGGTGCGCTGGATCTGCAAGGCGCGCGCGAGCGAGATGTCGCCGTAGAGATGACGCTCGTGGAACTCGTCAAAGACGATCGCGCTGATGCCGCGGAGCTGCGGATCGAACGACATTTGCCGCAGCAGAATGCCCTCGGTCACGAAGCGGATGCGCGTCGCGTCGCTCACGCGCGAGTCGAGTCGGATCTGGTAACCGACGACCTCGCCGAGCCGCGTGCCGACTTCCTCCGCGACGCGTTTCGCGAGCAGGCGCGCGGCGAGGCGGCGCGGCTGGAGGACGACGACTTCGCCGCGTTCGCCCAGCAGGCCGTGGTGGAGCAGCATCTGCGGCACCTGCGTCGACTTGCCCGAGCCGGTCGGCGCCTGGACGATGAGCCGGCCCTGCGCACGCACCGCGTCCACGAGCCGGGACTCGAGTTCGTAGATGGGCAATTCGCGTGGAGCAGGCATGGTTTGGCGCGAGAGAATTCCTGGCGCGGAGCGGTTGAGAAGTCGGGAAAACTTCGCGGCGGTCAACCCCTTTGCTCAGGAGGCGGGCTTCCGATGTCGCTTGCCCGGGCGGAGTTCCAGCTCGGGCGGGCGTGGCCCGGATGGCGCCTAAAATACGGTGAATAACCCGTGAGCAAAGGGCGGCGCCAAACTGCGCGCAGGTTATTCACAGACCGGCACCGTGAGCAAGTTGGTGGTAACAACCAATGGACTTCGCGCAGCAGCGGACGCATCCTCCTCACGTTCCTTGATAGAACAGTCGAAAGCGCGGCGGCATGAAAAAACCGACGAGAGCGCGACTGGGATACGCCCGGGCAACCGGGGAAAGGCGGATCGCAACTGGTGCGGTCCTCCCCTGTGCGGCATCTCGCCGCCGCAGGCATATGTCACCAGTTCCTCTGGCCGGTGTCGCAACCGGTCCAGTTCTGCGAACATGGAACTGTGCGGCGAGGCGCGAACTCAGAAACCGCGTCCGAGCCGAGTCAGGTCCAGGGCCAGTTTCGGGCCCTGCACCGATGCAGTTACCCAGAGGGTTACGGCTGCTACTGCACGACCAGTACGCAGCGGTCCGCTCGGGAGGGTCTCCGACCCTCCGAAAGGCCCGGCTGGAGCATCCGGCTGGGCGCGCAAAGGGTGGACCGCAGCGGGGAGTGGCGCGGGATGGCAACAACCCGCCAGCCTTCCGAGCTTGGGGCGGTTCCGCAAACCGGGATCACCCAACTGCAAGTCGAACGCAGCCTGAGAGGTAAGAGGTCAGACCCGTCGCACGGGGCCAACGCAGCGCCACAAGCGCTGGCCGTCCCCGTGGTCAAGGTGCCGGAGCGAATGTATTCTTGCAGGCGTCCCAGCACCCGTCCGGCGAGCGAACCACCGGCAGGTGGTCACCGAACCGGGCGTAGAGGCCTCACTCGATAGATCCCGCGTCTGAAAGGACCGGGACGGTCCCGCTATGAGACCGAGAGCATCGCTTGCCGCGGTGAGTAGCGTCGGGAAACACCTGGCCCGCCAAACGGCGAGAGCGCCCAACAGGTGTGAATGGGGAAGAGCGTGTGGCGAACGCCCACCCCCGAATTTGGCCCGGACTCCGCAAGGAGTCCGGGCCTCTTTCTTTAGTAGAGACCCCCTTTGGCAACGCGCCGGGCTTAACTTTGCCCGGAACCACGAGCACCAGTCTCGCCTGGCGCGTTGTCCGCGGGGGTTTTCTAT
>CAYYVB010000322.1:0-3956 GCA_964475035.1 uncultured Opitutaceae bacterium
GGATCAGCTGCGCTTCAGGTTGACGATGTCCTCAAGCACGGTGTCGGACACCGTGATGAGGCGCGATCCGGCCTGGAAGCTGCGCTGGGTCGTGATGAGCTCGGAGAACTGCGCGGTGAGGTCGACATTGGACGACTCGAGCACGCCGGCCTGCACGGAGCCGAGGCCGTCCTCGCCCGGGTCGTTGTTGCCGGCGAGGATGCCGCCGCCGAGCGGACCCGCGGCGGTGAGGCCGCTGTAGAGGTTGTTGCCCTCGCGCATGAGGGCGGAGGTGTCGTTGAAGTTCTGGAGCTGGATCTTGTTCGTCGTGGCGGAAGTGCCGTCGGAGTAGAACTCAATCAGGTTGCCCTGGCGGTCGATGGAGATGGACTGGAGCTCGGCGCCGGCGGGGAGGTTCTGGCCGACGCGGATATCGCCGAGCGCGGAGGGCGGCGTGCCCACGAGACCACGGACACGGAGTCCGTTTTGAGTCACGAGGTAACCGTTGTCATCGAGACGGAACGAGCCGTCGCGCGTCGCGTAGACGGTGCTGCTGGTCGGATCCTGGACGATGAAGAAGCCGCGGCCGGAGATGCCGAGGTCGGTGGTGACGCCGGTGCTGGTGAGCGCGCCCTGCGAGAAATTGCTCGAGATGCCGGCGAGTTGCACACCGGTGCCGATCTGGAGACCGGGCAGGCTGGAGGCGGAGCCGTTCGAAGGAGCGGAGCCGCGCAGCGTGTTGCTGAAGCTTTCGGCGAAGCTGGCCTGGGAGGCCTTGTAGCCGGTCGTGTTGATGTTGGCGATGTTGTTGCCGATGACTTCGAGGCCCTTGCTGAACGTGCGGAGGGCGCTGACGCCGGAGGTGAGGGTGCCGATGAGTGCCATGGTGGTGAGGAACGAGGTTGAGGTTGAGTCTGGATTAAGCCGCGGGCGGAACTTCTTCCGTTACCGTGGGCGCGGGGTTGGGCAAAGGGGTCGGCTCAATCCGGCGGATCGAGGCGAGCGGGTAGTTCTTTCCGTCGATGGTGAGCAGCGTGCCCTCGGCGGTGTTCTCGAGCGCGGAAACGAGACCCGTGACGGGCTTGCCATCGGCATCTTCGACGGTGACGGTGCGGCCGAGATAGCCGTTGCCCATGAGCAACTGCTGGTCGGCGCGCAAACGGCCCATCTCCACGACCAGCGCGTTGCTCTGCTCGAGCGAGGTGAATTGCGCCATCTGCGCGATGAACGCCGTGTCTTCCATCGGCTTCATCGGATCCTGCGACTGGAACTGCACGGCGAGCAGCTTCATGAAGTCGCCCGCATCGAGGTTCTTCTTCGCCGCGCGCGCAGTCGTCGCTCCGGTCGAATTGTAGAGATCGGAATAACCCGTGGAGGTGGTATTGGTGACGTTCATGGTCAGGCGACGGCGGAGAGGCGGTGCGAGGCGGCGGCGGCTACGAGCGGCGTAACCGGCGCGAGTTCGGCCGGGGCACTGGCGGCGGGAATCGTGCGGCGCACGCTGCCGAAGAATTCCATCTGCGTGCGAAACTGCTGCTGTTGCTGCTGCTGCGCCTGCTGCTGCTGTTGTTGGAAAGCGGAGCCGCCCTGCCCCGCCGTGCCACCGTGTTGGGCGGTGGGGTTCGCGGTGGTGATGACGGGCTCGAGAAAACGCAATGCGGCCTCGGGCTTCGCCGTGACCGCGCGCCACTCTTGGGCGACGGCCGCACGCAGCTCGGCGTTATCGGTGCGGAATTCGGTGCGCACCTCGCCATCGCGCAGCTGCACCCGCACGGCCAGATCCTCGTGGCCGACCTTGAAACGCAATTGCACGCTCGGCACGGGCTGGAGCTTGGAAACGACCTGAGCGTGCACGATCGCAAGCACCGTCTCGACGGCACGCTGCGCGGTCTGCTCCGGCGCGGGAGCGGCGGACACCTCGGCGCGTGGCATCGTCGCGGACGCCGCGACCGGCAGTGCGGAAGCGACGGCGTTGGGCAGGTGATGCGAGGCGGCAGGCATGGCCGAAGGCAACTGAGCAACGTCGATGCCAGCCTTTGACGAGGCCACCGTAACTTCGCTCGGTGCAAGCGTTAGAAAGTTTTTTTCCGTGGATAAACTCACGCTCCGAGCGGGTTGCGGGGCGACCGGCAGCGAATCGGCATTTTTTTCCGCCTGCACTGGCATCGGCCCTGGGCGCGCCGTTGTGGCCGCCGCCGCAGCATCGCTTGTCATGCGGTTACCCGCCGCGGCATGCACCGGATTGCCGGTGGCTGTCGCGGGCATAAAGATCGGCGCGGGTTTGGCTGGCGCACACTCGGCGGAAAGCTTGAGGCCGCTTTCCCACTCCAATTCCGCCTGCACCGGCTGCAGGGGTGTGCGCTCCGCCCGCGGCGGCGCCGAGGCGGGCAAGGGCGCGGCCAACACCGGCACCTCCGCGGGAGTGCTGCTGGGGGTGGGTTTCTGCGCGAGTGCAGCGCTCCCTTTTTCGGGTGCGGTGCCCGGCACATTCTCTGGAAGAGGCCTCGCGGCGCGGTCCGGAATGAAATCCCGCTGCGCCAGCGGCATGGGCAACTCGCCCGCAGGCGTGCTCAAGGTGACATGCCAGTGCGCCGGCGGAGCCCAAGCCGACGACTGGCCCTCGCCGGCGTCAGCTTCCATCGGCACGGACGCGGACTGCCCCGCCGCGGTCGCAATCATGACTGGTGCCTGCGGCGGTGGTGGCGGCGGCGGCAAAATGGCCGCGAGTAACGCCAACGCAGCTTCGTGGAGCGCACGATCAAGCGGTCCTTCGTGGCCGGAGACGGATGACTCGACCGGCAAAGCCGTCGGGAGGGTCGAGGCAGACTCGGGGAGCGTGGTCGGATCGAGCCGCTGTGCCCGGGTCGGCGTCGCCGCCATGGGCGTCGCGACGACATTCGTCACCGGCGTGAGCGGCTGGGCGGGCACGAGCGGAGTCGCGTGCGACGGCACCGAAGTAGCCGGGGCGAGCAAGGACGCGAAATCGGCAGGCATCACCGGCGCCGAGTTCAGAGGCGCCGTGCCGTCCGGTGTCGTGCCGCCAGGCAGGGCGGAAAAGAGATCGAGCAGCGTCGGGGCGGCGGTGGAACCGGCGGTAGCGCCGAGCGCAGACTCGTTGAGCGGGGTGGATGGCAGGGAAGTCGTCATGCAGGGGCTTCCCTCCGTGGAATGGGTGCGCGCCGTCCATGGCGCACCGGTGAATGGAAAATATCAGGACGCGGCGGGCTTGGTGCTCTTCATCAGGCGGAGCTTCTCGGACAACACCGCCACGCGACGCGCGAGCGTGCCGTCGGTGCCGGCGGTGCGACTCATCTCCTCGAAGATCGGGCTGATCGTATCGGCCTTCATCAACGAGAGAATCTTCACCGCGGTGACGTCATCGAGTTCGCGGATGATGGCGACGGCGGCGCGGGGCGTGAGGTTGGCGTAGGTGGAGGCGAGCGCCTTGAGGTTCTTCATCTCGTCGGCGTTGATCTCGATCACGCGGTCGGCGATCTCCTTGCGCATGCGCTCGAGTTCGGTGCGGACCTTGTCGAGCTCCTGCTGCTCGGCGGTGAGACGGGCCGCGCGCAGGTCGAGTTGCTCGGTCAGCTTGCGCAGTCGCTCCTTCTCGTCCTTCAGCTCGGCGGCTAGGTTGTCGATTTCGATGGTCCAGAAATCCCAACCCTGCGCCTTCTGATCTTTGACCACCGAGGCCCGGACCGCGACGACATGGGCAACGAGCACTTCGCCCGCGCGCCAGAACCAGCCGATGCCAACGGCAAGGCTGAGACAGAGACCGAGCGCCGCGATGACGGCGGGATTTTGGGCGAGGCGGGTCATGTGAGAATGGCGCGGCGGGCCGCGCGGTAGCCGGCGAACTCGTCGAGCGCGTTTTGCTCGGCGAGATTGACCTCGGCGCGGTGGCGCGTGCGGGCCTTCTCCTCGAGACGCTGGACGACCTTCAGCTGGCGGTTGGCATCGAGATACTCCTGACG
>CAYYVB010000323.1:0-3934 GCA_964475035.1 uncultured Opitutaceae bacterium
CGTCCGCGTGCGGCCCGGCGACCTCGTGAAGTCCGGTGACGAGCTCCTCCGGCTCGACGTCAGCGACCTTCGCATCGAACTCGCCTCCGCCCTGGCCGAAAAGCAGCGCCATGCCAGCGAGGCCGAGAAGGCCGAGGCCGATCGCAAGCTGGCCGATCTCCGCGCGGCCCGAGCGCTGGAGACGCAGGCGGATGCCCGCGTGAACCTCATCCGCTACCGCCTGTCGCGGGCGGTGATGACGGCACCGTTCGACGGCGTCGTGGTCGAGGGCGACCTGCGCGAACGCCTCGGCGCCCCCGTGCGTGCCGGCGACGTCTTGCTCAAGGTTTCCCAATTGCAGGGACTCTACGTCGAGATGCGCATCCCCGAGCGCGACATCGACCTTATCGCCGGCAGCAAGACGGCCGACATCGCCTTTGCCGCGCGCCCCGAGGACACGTTCGCCGTCACCATCGACCGCGTTGAGCCCTCCGCGATGACCGAGAAGGACGGAAACGTCTTCATCCTCCGCGGCAGCATGGCCGGCAGCGCCGAGTGGCTGCGACCGGGCATGACGGGAGTCGCGAAGGTCGAGGCCGGCCAGCGCAGCCTCCTCTGGATGGCGACGCACCGCCTGATCGACTTCCTCCGCCTCAAGCTGTGGTGGTGACCCTCCGACGCCCATGATCGAATCCAAAGCGATCTTCAGTGAGTCGTGGCACCGCGTTGCCAGCCAGCGCCTGCGGGTGCGTCCGTCCGTTTCGCTGCGCCGCCAAAGTTTCCGCGGTGAGCCGTGGTTTGTCGCTCGCGACGGATTCACGAACGCCTTCTTCCGGTTCCGCCCCGAGGCCTACGATTTCATCGCGCGCCTCGACGGCACACGCACCGTCGAGGAGGTGTGGCTCGGTTGTTTGCAACGGAGCCCGCAGACGACGCCCAGCCAGGGCGAAGTCGTCGGGATGCTCGCCCAACTCTATCAGGCCAACCTGCTCGCCGCCGACACCGCGGCGGATACGAAGCGCCTGTTCGAGCGCCACCAGAAGCGGAGCCAGCAGGAGTTGGCCTCGCAGATCTTCGGCATCTTTTTCCTGCGCATCCGGCTCTTCGATCCCGACCGGTTTCTCAATCGCACGTGGCCGCTCATGCGCTGGCTCGCCTCGCCGCTGGGCGTTGTGCTTTGGACGGCGTTGGTGGCGCTCGGTCTGGCGATGGTGTTCAGCAACTGGGATCGCGCCTTCGACCAGTCGCAGGGTGTGCTTGCCCCGGGCAACCTGATCCTGCTCTTCATCGCCTTCACGCTGGCGAAGCTGATCCACGAATTCGGCCACGCCTACGCGGTGAAGGCCTTCGGCGGCGAAGTGCACGCGATGGGCGTGACGCTGCTCGTCTTCACGCCGATCCCCTACGTCGATGCGACCGCGGCGTGGGATTTCCGCGAACGTTGGAAGCGCGTCGTCGTCGGTCTCGGCGGCATGATCCCCGAGCTGGCTTACGCCGGCATCGCCGCCTTTGTTTGGGCGACGACCGGCCCGGGCACGCTGAACAGCATCGCCTACAACACCATGGTCGTCGCCTCCGTCTCGACGATCATCTTCAATCTCAACCCGCTGCTCCGCTTCGATGGTTACTACATCCTGTCCGACCTGACGGATTCGCCGAATCTGCAGGCGCGCTCGATGCGGCAATGGTTGTATCTGTTCGAAAAGCACGCGTTGCGGCTGAACTCGCTCGAGAGTCCCGCACGCAGTCGCACCGAGGGCACGTGGCTGGCGATCTTCGGCGTCGCGAGCTGGTGCTACCGCATCCTGATCACCGTCTCGATCATCCTGCTCGTGGCGGACCGTTACTTCGGTCTCGGCCTGCTGGCCGGCATCCTGACGTTCATCGGTGCCTTTGTCCTCCCGTTGATCAAGGCCGCGAAATACTTCGCCAAGGAGCCGCGCATCGAGCGCGAGCGCAAGCGCGCCTGGGCGTTCCTCGCGGGCGGGATCGCGGCGATCGTGATCCTGTTCGGCGTCGTGCCGTTCCCGAACCATTTCCGCGCCCCCGGCATCATCCGCGCCGAGGGCTCGCAGGAGGTTTACACGCTCGTTTCGGGCTGGGTCGTCGACCTGCCGCGCACGAGCGGCCAGACGGTCGATGCCGGCCAGCCGATCCTGCGCCTCGAGAGCCCGGAACTCGATCTCGCCATCGCCGCGGCCCGCGGCGATCTCGAGGAAGTGCGTGGCCGCGAGCGGCAGATGCTTTCCGAGTTCGCTGCCGGCATCGAACCTTTGCGTGCGCGACGCGAAGCGTCCGAGCAACGCGTGCAGCAACTGGAATCCGATCGCGAAAAGTTGCTTCTGCGCGCCGAATTCGGCGGCCAGTGGGTGGCTCCAACCTCAGACGACTGGAAAGGCCTCTGGATCACGCGCGGCATGCGGGTGGGGGAGGTCGTCGGGCGCGGACCGGGTTGGGAATTTTTCGCCGTCGTGCCGCAGGAAAGCGCCAGCGCCCTTTTCGGCGCGGCGAAGGAAGGGGCCGAGATCCGCTTCTCCGGCACGGCAGGCGAGGTCCTGGCGGTGCGCGAGTGGCGCGTTGTGCCGGGCAAACAGGAAGTCCTGCCGAGTCCCGCGCTCGGCTGGAATGCCGCCGGTCCCGTTCGCACGCGGGCGGACGACACAAACGGAATTCTGGCCGCCGAGCCGTTTTTCCTCGTGGTCGGTCGCGTCAGCCCGGAAGCGGCTGCGGAGGCTAGTCCCCTGCAGCAGGGTCGCCTCGGCGTGATGCGTTTCGCCCTGCCGTGGTCGCCGTTGGCGTTCCAATGGGCGCGCGAGTTCCGTCAACTCCTGCAACAGCGTTACCAGATCTGATCGATGTCCGCGCCCCTCACCGAAGTGCGCCGCACGGAACTTGTCGTGCCACCACCGTTGCCGACCGGGTTGGACGGGCTCGTGCATAGGGCGCACGGGGCGTGGCACCGGAGGGGCAGCCGGGCACAGTTGTTGGAGGCCAAGGCCCGGCGATTGCACGCGCAGGCGGAGGAATACGCCGCGCTGGGCGATGGTGCGTTGCGTCACGTGATGCGCGAAAAGCGCGCGTTGGTCCGGCGCGGCGGCAGACCATGGGCGGACTTGTTCGCCGAAGCACTGCCGGTCGTGGTCGAAATGGCTTACCGGGCGACCGGACTGCGCGCCTATCCCGTCCAGCTGATGGGCGCCTTGGGCCTGGCCGAGGGGCGGTTGGTCGAGATGGCGACCGGCGAAGGCAAGACGCTCACCATCGGCCTCGCGGCCGCCGTGTCCGGTTGGCAAGGCCGGCCGGTTCACGTCATCACCGCCAACGATTACCTCGCGCATCGCGATGCGGAGTGGCTGCGGCGATTCTATGCTTTGTGCGACCTGACGGTGGCTTCGGTCGTGGGCACCCATGAGGCGGCGCAACGGCGCGAGGCCTACCGAGCTGATGTGGTTTACACGACCAGCAAGGAACTGGTGGCCGATTTTCTCCGCGACCGTCTCGCCCTTGGCGTCATGGCCGACCCCGGACGACGCATGGTGGCGAAACTCCTCCGCGGCGGCGGCAAGGTTGGCGAAGATGCGATTGTGCTGCGCGGATTGCACACGGCGATCGTCGACGAGGCGGACAACCAGCTGATCGACGAGGCCGTGACGCCCCTCATCATCAGCCGCCCTCAACCGAACGATTCGCTCGTCGAGCTCTGCAACAGCGCGGACCGGCTCGCGAGCGAGTTGCTCCCGGGCGAGCACTACGAACTCGATTTGCGCCACAAGGAGACGAAGCTCCTCCCGGCCGGCTACGATGTCATCGAGGCATGGTGCCTGAAGCAGTCCGGCGGCATCTTTCACCAGGTCGCTTGGATGAGCGGGTTGGTGACCCAATCCCTTCAGGCGCGGCACTTTTTCCTCCGGGACAAGCAATACGTCATCGTCGACGGCAAAGTCATCATCGTGGA
>CAYYVB010000324.1:0-3924 GCA_964475035.1 uncultured Opitutaceae bacterium
CTCGCGGACCTGCGTGAGCGGGTGGAAGGTGCCGGGGCCGGCGTCGGGCGACGGCAGCGTGGGATCGATGGCGGGCCCGAGCGCCCCTGCAATCATCAGTTCCTCAATGCGATTTTTAGCGGCTCCAAAGATGCCAGCCGCTTGGTTTTTCGCTTTGTTGAGTTCTGCACCAAACAATTTCCTATACTCAGAAGGAACTTCACGCATTTTATCCATCGAAGCGGTCACTTCCCCAGCCGGTCCAAAATACTCGGCTTTTACCTGTTCCCAATCTGACATTGTCTGGAGATTGGAAGCACGCGCCGCAGTGCGCTGCACGAACTCTCGAACCGCAATACCTAGTTGTTGTGCGACTTGATCCGCTGAGAGGGATCCACCTTTGAGCATAGTCTGCAGAGTGACCGTTTTTTCGAATAAATCGTTTTGCATCGGGAAAGAAAAAGGACGGGCGCTGGAAGCAGCCCGTCCTTCAGGGAAGTGGTTTGGAAACCGAAGGCGAGCCTTGAGCCGGCTCGCGTCTGTCTGGCTCAGGCCTTGGCGGCCTTGGCCTTCAGCGCGTCCTGGGCTTTGGCGACCAGGCCCTTGAAGGCGACGGCGTCGGCGATCGCGATTTCGGAGAGCTGGCGGCGGTCGAGCAGGATGTTGGCGGCCTTCAGACCCTCGATGAAGCGGCTGTAGCTGATGCCGTTTTCGCGGCAGGCGGCGTTCAGGCGCACGATCCAAAGGCCGCGCATGTTGGCCTTCTTCTTCTTGCGGTCGATGTAGGCGTATTGCCAGGCGTGCTGGACCGCTTCCTTGGCGTAGCGGAACAGCTTCGATTTGTTGCCGAAATAGCCCTTGGCGTATTTCAGCACTTTCTTGCGGCGCTTGCGCGACGCGGGGGAGTTGGTGACACGAGCCATGTTATCTTATTGGTTTGGTCGCCGGCGGGTCGGTTCGTTGGACGTTCACCCGCCTGGCGAAGTTATGGTTGGCGTTGCGGCTGGGTTTAGAGGCCGAACGGGAGGCAGCGCTTGAGCGGCTCCGCATGGCCATCGGCCACGAGCTTGTCCCGGGAAGCACGGCGCTTGGCCTTGGTGCTTTTCGAGGCGAGCAAGTGACGGAAGCCGGGCGTGCGGCGGATCAGCTTGCCCTTGGCGGACAGCTTGAAGCGCTTGGCGACGGACTTTTTGGTCTTTTGCATGACGATGAGCGGACGAAAACAGAGAGCCGTCGCGCGCTTGGCAAGGGGATTTTCTCGCGGCGCGCTCCCCCACTCCGTTTTCAGCGGGTCAACTTGCCGGCCAGTGACTTAGGTGCGGTCGGGCGTCGGCTATGCCAGAGGCCGCCGAGACCATGCGCATGAATCCACAAGTGATGCGGAGAGGCAGCCGGCGGCGACGGGTAAAAAGGAGGCGCGGCCAAACCGCTCTCCACCACCATGATCTCCCGTCCCCTCCCGCAAACCGCCACGCTGGATGCCAATGAAGCTGTCGCGACCGTCGCCTACCGGTTGAGCGAACTCTTCGCCATCTACCCGATCACGCCCTCCTCGCCGATGGGCGAATGGGTCGACGAGTGGTCCGCCCAAGGCCGCAAGAATCTCTGGAATCACGTCCCCGAGGTCATCGAGATGCAATCCGAGGGTGGCGCGGCCGGCGCGCTGCACGGGGCTTTGAACGCGGGTGCGCTCGCGAGTTCGTTCACCGCTTCGCAGGGCCTGCTGCTGATGATCCCGAATCTCTACAAGATCGCGGGCGAGCTGCATCCGTTCGTGCTCCACGTCACCGCGCGTTCGCTGGCGACCCACGCACTGTCGATCTTCTGCGACCACGGCGACGTCATGGCCTGCCGCCAGACGGGCGCGGCGATGCTCTGCGCCAACTCCGTGCAGGAGGCGCTGGACTTCTCCGCCATCGCGCACGCCGCGACGCTGCGGACGCGCGTGCCGTTCCTCCACTTCTTCGACGGCTTCCGCACCTCGCACGAGGTGCAGAAGATCAACCTGCTCTCCGACGACGACCTGCGCGCCCTGCTTCCCGAGGGTGGGATCAAGGCGTTTCGCGCGAAGGCATTGACCCCCGACCGGCCGACGATCCGCGGCACCGCGCAGAATCCCGACGTGTTTTTCCAAGCGCGCGAGGCCGCCAACGCCTTCTATGACGCCGTGCCCGCGGCCGTGCAGGAGCTGTTCGACTCGTTCGCCGTGCGCACGGGCCGCGCCTACAAGCTCTTCGATTACGAGGGCGCGCCGGACGCGGACCGCGTCGTCGTGATCATGGGCTCGGGCGCCGAGACGGTCGCCGAGACCTCCGCTTGGCTCAATGCCCGCGGCGAAAAGACCGGTGTGCTCAAGGTGCGCCTCTATCGTCCGCTCGACGCCAACGCGCTCCTCGCCGCCCTGCCGCAGTCGGTGCGCAAGGTTTCCGTGCTCGACCGCACGAAGGAGCCCGGCGCGCTCGGCGAGCCGCTCTTCCTCGACGTCGCCGCCGCGCTCTACGAAGCCGGCCGCGCCGCTCAGGTCGCCCTTGTCGGCGGCCGCTACGGCCTCGGCTCGAAGGAATTCACGCCCGCGATGGCCAAGGCGGTATTCGACGACCTGAAGTCCGCCACGCCGAAGCGGCGCTTCACCGTCGGCATCAACGACGATGTCACGAAGCTCTCCCTGCCCTACGACGAAAAATTCGACCTCGAGACCGACGACACGCGCCGCGCGATGTTCTTCGGCCTCGGCGCGGACGGCACCGTCGGCGCGAACAAGAACTCGATCAAGATCATCGGCGAAGGCACCGACCTCTTCGCCCAGGGTTTCTTCGTCTACGACTCCAAGAAATCCGGCGCGATGACGATCTCGCACCTGCGCTTCGGCCCGAAACCGATCCGCGCGCCTTATTTGATCGCGAACGCCGACTTCGTCGCGGTGCACCACTTCCCGTTCGTCGAGCGTATGGAGGTGCTCGCGCAAGCCCGGCCCGGTGCGACGCTGCTGCTCAACGTCGCCACGCCGCCCGACAAGGTCTGGGACCGTCTGCCGAGTGAGGTTCAGAAACGCATCCTCGATCTGAAGCTCAAGGTCTATGCGATCGACGCCTACACCGTAGCCCGCGCCGCCGGCATGGGCGGGCAGATCAACACGATCATGCAGACATGCTTCTTCGCGCTGTCGGGTGTGCTCCCGCGAGACGAAGCGATCGCCGCCATCAAATACGCGATCCAGAAAACTTACGGCAAGAAGGGCGACGCCATCGTGGCGAAGAACAACGCCGCCGTCGACGCCGCGCTCGCCGCCTTGCACGAGATCGCGGTGCCGGGCGCCGTCACCGCGCGCTTCTCGCGCCCACCGGTCGTCGCGCAGTCCGCGCCCGATTTTGTCCAACGCGTCACGGCGATGATGCTCGCCAACCGCGGCGACGAGCTGCCCGTCAGCGCGTTTCCGGTGGACGGCACCTGGCCGGTCGCCACGACGAAGTGGGAGAAGCGCAACATCGCGCTCGAGATTCCCGTCTGGGATCCGGCGATCTGCATCCAGTGCAACAAGTGCGTGATGGTCTGCCCGCACGCCGCGATCCGCTGCGCGGCATTCCCCGACGCCGCCCAGGCCGGCGCGCCCGAGACGTTCAAGAGCACCAAGCTCAAGAGCACCGCCGCGCCCGACCATCAGTATACGATCCAAGTCGCGCCCGAGGACTGCACGGGTTGCACGCTGTGCCACAAGGTCTGCCCGGCGAAGGACAAGACCAACCTCAGCCGCAAGGCGCTCATGATGGCACCGATCGAGCCGCTCGTCGCCGCGGAGCGGAAGAACTTCGAGTTCTTCCAGTCGCCCCCGCCCGCGCCGGCCGCGTTGCTCGAGGACACCGTCAAGGGCACGCAATTCCGCGAGCCGCTGATCGAGTTCTCCGGCGCCTGCACCGGCTGCGGCGAGACGCCCTACCTCAAGCTCCT
>CAYYVB010000325.1:0-3884 GCA_964475035.1 uncultured Opitutaceae bacterium
ATCCAGGGCCTCCGCGACAACCCCGCCTGCGCCGAACAGGAACACCAGCTCCGCCTCGACCGCGATAATCCCGGCCTCACGCCCAAGCTCACTTTCAGCCTTCAGCCTTCCGCGTTCAGCCTTCAGCTGGGCGCGAAGCGCCCGAAGGTCGCCATCCTGCGCGAGCAAGGAGTGAACAGCCACCTTGAGATGGCCGCGGCGTTCACGCGCGCGGGTTTCTCGGCGGTCGACGTGCACATGACCGACATCCTCAGCGGCCGGGTGTCGCTGGCCGATTTCCGCGGCCTCGCGGCCTGCGGCGGCTTTAGCTACGGCGACGTGCTGGGCGCCGGCGAGGGCTGGGCCAAGAGCATCCTATTCCACGAGCGCGCCCGCGCCGAGTTCGCCGCTTTCTTCGCCCGCGAGGACGCCTTCGCCCTCGGCGTCTGCAACGGCTGCCAGATGATGAGCAACCTCCACGAACTCATCCCCGGATCCGGCCATTGGCCGCGCTTCGTGCAGAACAAATCCGAGCGCTTCGAGGCGCGCTTCGTTTCCGTGCAGATCGAAAAGAGCCCCAGCGTCCTCTTCCGCGGCATGGAAGGCTCCGTCATCCCCATCGTCGTCTCGCACGGCGAAGGCTTCACCGAGTTCAAGGACACCGCCGCCGCGCAGGCTTGCAGCGAGTCCGGTCTCGTCGCCGCGCGCTTCGTCGACAACCACCACCGCGTCACCGAGCACTACCCGCTCAACCCGAACGGTTCGCCCTTCGGCATGACCGCGCTCACGACGACGACCGGTCGCGTCACGATCATGATGCCGCACCCCGAGCGCATCCACCGCAACGTCAACCTCAGCTGGCGCCCCGCGGACTGGACCGGCGACGAATCGCCCTGGATGCAGCTCTTCCACAACGCCCGCGCCTGGGTGCGTTGAACGGCGATATTTCCGCGACGAATCCGTGGTGGGCCGTGCTCCGCGCGCCCGCCAACGCGTTCTCGTGTGCCCGCCCGCTTGCGCGCCGCGCGTCAGCGCGGCCACGCATTTCTTAAACAGCGGCATTCGCGAAAGTGATAACCCCCGCGCGCAAGGCTGCACGGTTGCACGAGCCGGCGCGTTGCCTTTGTTGGGACCACTCCATGCAATTCGCCCCCTCGCTCTCCGAAGAACTCGACGCCCTCCGCCAATCCGTCCGCGATTTCGCCGGCAAAGAGGTCGCGCCGCGAGCCGAGGCCATCGACCGCAAGAACGAGTTTCCACAGGACCTGTGGAAGAAGTTCGGCGAACTCGGCCTGCTCGGCATCACCGTGCCGGAGGAATTCGGCGGCTCCGGCATGGGCTACCTCGCGCACCTTGTCGCGATGGAAGAGATCTCGCGCGCGTCGGCTTCCGTCGGCCTCTCCTACGGCGCCTGCTCGAACCTCTGCATCAATAATCTTTACCTCAACGGCAACGCCGAGCAGCGCGCGCGTTTCCTGCCGAAGCTCTGCTCAGGCAAGCACGTCGGCGCGCTCGCGATGTCCGAGTCCGGGGCCGGCTCGGATGTCGTCGGCTCGATGGCGTGCAGCGCCACAAAGAAGGGCCGCTACTGGGTCGCCAACGGCACGAAGATGTGGATCACCAACGGACCCGAAGCCGATATCCTCATCGTCTACATGCGCACCGCGCCGAAGGACCACGGCTCGAAGGCCATGACGGCCTTCATCGTCGAGAAGGGCATGAAGGGTTTCAGCACCGCGCAGAAGCTCGACAAACTCGGCATGCGCGGCTCGAACACCTGCGAACTCGTCTTCGAAAACTGCCATATCCCCGAGGAGAACGTGCTCGGCGAGGTCAACGGCGGTTCACGCGTCCTGATGAAGGGCCTCGACACCGAGCGCTGCGTCCTCAGCGGCGGCCCGCTCGGCATCATGCAGGCGGCGATGGACATCGTGCTGCCCTACGTGCACCAGCGGAAACAATTCGGCGCCGCCATCGGCACCTTCGGCCTCATGCAGGGCAAGGTGGCCGACATGTATGTCGCGCTCCAGAGCGCCCGCGCCTTCAGCTACGAGGTCGCCCGCTCGCTCGACTCTGGTCGCGGCCGCGCCGCGCGCAAGGACGCCGCCGCCTGCATCCTCTATGCCTCCGAGTGCGGCGTGAAGGTCGCCCTCGAAGCCATCCAGTGCCTCGGCGGCAACGGCTACATCAACGAGTATCCCACCGGCCGCCTCCTCCGTGACGCCAAGCTCTACGACATCGGCGCCGGCACGAACGAGATCCGCCGCATCCTCATCGGCCGCGAACTCTACAACGAGACGGCGGAGTGACGAACCAAGCACCGGGACCAGCTGCGGCATGAACCACCTCGAGGCCGGGGCCTATTGGAACGCCAACGCCGATACCTGGACCAAGCTGGCGCGCGCCGGCTGCGACATCTATCGCGACCGCCTCAACACGCCCGCCTTCCTCGAGCTGCTGCCGCCCGTCACCGGGTTGACCGGCCTCGACATCGGCTGCGGCGAGGGCCACAACACGCGCCTCGTCGCCCGGCGGGGCGCGCAGATGACCGGCCTCGACATCGCGGAGAACTTCATCCGTCACGCCCGCGCCGAGGAAACCCGGGCGCCGCTCGGGATCGCCTACGTCCACGGCAGCGCGGTGGAACTGCCGTTCGCCGAGGCGAGCTTCGATTTCGCCACCGGCTTCATGAGCCTGATGGACGTGCCCGAGACCGAGCGCGTCCTCGCAGAGGCGTTCCGCGTGCTCAAGCCGGGCGGTTTCCTGCAATTCTCGATGACTCACCCCTGCTTCAATCCGCCGCACCGGCGCAACCTGCGCGACGAGGACCGCATCACCTACGCCATCGAGGTCGGCGACTACTTCGTCGATGCACGCGGCCGGGTCGACGAATGGATCTTCGGCGCCGCCCCCGCGCCGCTGCGCGAGAAGTTGCCGCCTTTCAAGGTGCCGCGCTTTCACCGGCCGCTGAGCGAGTGGCTGAATCTCCTCCTCGCCGCCGGCTTCGTGCTGGAGAAGTTCGCCGAACCCTGCCCGAGCGACGAGGCCCTGCGCGATCACCCGTCGCTGAGCGACGCGAAGGTCGTCGCCTATTTTCTCCACATCCGCGGACGCAAACCTGCGTCCGTCTGAAGCCGCCGCAGCACCTCAGCGGGGCGTGAAGCACACGATCTGGTCCGCCTCGCGGTGATTCGTCCAGAAGTGCGTGCCGTCGAAGGCCAGCGCGCGCGCCGGGAACCCGATGCGCGCCAGATGCTCCACGCGCCCCGTCGCGGGATCGAGTCGCGACAGCCAATACTCGTCCGTCTCCTCAGCATCGGTAGTCGCGAGGTAGAACGCGCCCTGCGCGAAGCAATGTCCCACGACGCCGTGGCCGACGTCGATCGTCCGCACCGGAACTCCCGCGGCATCGAAAAAGATGAGTTTCTTCGGATACCACTGGCTGAGCACGAGCGCCGCGCCGGTGTGCGAGAGGTGCGAGCCCATGCCCTCCGGGCACGCCCAGCGGAAATCCGGATCGACCCCGTAGCGCGGCACCACGCGGCGGATGACGCGGTCATCCACCTCGCTCGCATCCGTGCCGCAGACGGTGAACAGATCGCGCTCCACCTTCGTAACGCCCCATGGCGTCATGCCGTCGGGCACCGACGTCTCCCACGTGACGGCGAAGCTGTCGCGCTCGAGCGCGTAGAGATGCTTCGTCGTGCGTGAGCTCACCCACAAGGTGTGGCCATCGACAAACAGGGCCTGCGGTTTGGGGAAAGGCGTGGTCCGCCGCTGCAGTTCAACGATCGGCTTCATGCCCCGGCAGAATACCGACCGCCCGCGCGACGAAAAGTCCGAAGACGCTGTGTGCCACACAGCGCAGCCCACTGTGCCGCCGGCCAACTTTAGGTAGGGCGAAC
>CAYYVB010000326.1:0-1051 GCA_964475035.1 uncultured Opitutaceae bacterium
GTCCAGTAGGACATGGGTGAGTGCGGCGCGCAGGGCGCGCCGCACTCGCCTGTTGAAGTTGCAAGTTGAGGTTGAAGTAAAGGCGAAGGTTGCTGACTGCGGTAGCGCAGGTGTCCCGCCTGCTTCCGGACGATGCAGGCGGGACGCCTGCGCTACCTGCTCAGTGCGCGCGGGCGAGCTCTGGGTGCGGGGCGCTGAAGCGGCCGGTGATCTCGCGTTTGAATTCCACACAACGGGCCTGCACCTTGGCCTCAAACTTCTGGAGATTGAACCCGAAGAAGGCGCGTTCGCGCATCATTTGCCAGGCGGGCGTGTCCTCCAAGGGCAGGAAGGCGGCGGAAAGGGGCTCGCCGTTGTCACCGAGATGATTCCGTAGACAGAGCTCGCGCGCGAGGGCGACGACGCCGACGAGGTCGCGTTCCTCGGTGGCGAGTTCGGGGTGGTCGATCCAGCGCATGACCTCGCAATAGCCGCGGGGCAGGCCGTGTTTCTCGCCGAACCACGCCCCAATCTCCGGCGTCGTCCAACCGAGGAACTGGCGCTCGACGGTGCGCAGCGGCAGGCCCTGCTCGCGCGCGGCGGTGACGATGACTTGAAAACCGATGGGCTGCAGACGGACGAGGAGCAGTTTGCCGAGGTCGTGGAGCAGGCCGGCGGTGTAGGCGCGTTGCTGAAGGCTGTCGAACTCGAGAAAATGGCAGACATAGCGGGCCACGTGGCCCATGCCGACTTGGAAGGTCCAGAACTGGCTCCAGGTCAGCGGCGGGAGCTGCATCCAGCGTTCCTCGATCGAATCGATCGAACGCGCGAGCGACACGAGGCGTTGCTCGCCCAGAAGACTGACAGCGAGCTGCGGGTTCTCAACCGGAGGCTCATCGGGCTCGCGCGTGTTGAGCGCATTGACGGTGAGGAGCACCTGCGCCGCGAGACCGGGGTCGCGATCGACGAGTTCCATCAGCGGGGAAAGGAGCGCGTTCTCATCGCCGTTGGCCGCCATCTGGTAGGCGGCGGCCGCGGTCTCGGCAACGGGGGTGCCAGGGAGCTGGTCGAG
>CAYYVB010000326.1:1061-3864 GCA_964475035.1 uncultured Opitutaceae bacterium
GACAACGGTACTCCAGGGGGGCGTGGCGCCCGGGGCCGAGGAGCTTTTCCTGCTCGCGCGCGCGCAACTGGTCATCGTCGAGGAAGATCTCGGGCACGTCGTCCGGAAAGAGGATGCGGCGGATCAGACGCGGGGGAAAATCGAGTTGTTCGACGGCGGTGGTCAGCGCGGGCCAGTTGTTCTCGTCGAGCGCACGGCGCAATGAGGTCAGCCACGATGAAATGCCCGGTGCCCCGGCCTCGTCCGCGAGATCGATGAGATCGGCCAAGCGCGCCTTGATGCGCGCGTCCGCCTGGGAAGAGACGGCCGCGCGCAGGATGGTCTGATCGCACTCGAGCTGACGGGCGAACCGCTCGAGCGTGGCGCGACGGTCCTCGGGGGTGATGCAGGACTCGCGGCAGAAGACGGCTTCAGGCCGGAAATGCCGGTCGCGCCATGGCAGGGCGATGGCCTTGTGGACCTCGGCGAAGACGATATCCTCTTGGTAGGGCTTGAGGAGGAAGTTCTGCACCTTGCACTGGAGGGCGTGCAGGACGTGGTCGCGGCTCGGTGCAGCGGCGTAGAAGACCATCGGCAAGGCCGCAAGCAGCGGCTCGGCGCGGATGGCATCGACGAAATCGAAGCCGACGCCGCCCTCGAGTTTCACTTCGAGGAAAACCAAGTCGATCGCCACATGCCGGCGCAGGAGGTCGCGCGCCTCGCCGCCGCTGGACGCACAGGCCAGCCGGTGTCCGGCCCGCGCGAGGTAACCGCGCATGGCCTTCCGGGCGAGATCGGAAGGGTCGATGAGAAGGATGTTGGCCATGACGGCTTCGCCCCCGCGGACGATAAGCCGAGGGGACAGCCTAGTCATCGGCACGGACCGCCGCCGGCTAAGGACAATCCTGACGGCGGCGCGAGGAGCGCAGGCGGGATGTCGGCGCTCCTTGGCTCCCCTACCCGCGCAACTCCATGTCCTGCGGGACGGTGCTGAGCGCCTCGGCGAGGGTCGTGAGGCCTTCCTTGACCTTGATGACGCTGTCTTGGTGGAGCGTCTTCATGCCGGACTTCATGCAGATGCGCTTCAACTCGGCGGTCTCGGCCTCCTTGTTGATCGCCTCGATCAGTTCCTCGTTGGTGACGAGCAATTCGTGGATGCCGACGCGGCCCTTGTAGCCGCTGCCGTTGCACTTCGGGCAGCCCTTCGGCGCGGCCTTGTAAATCGTGCCGCCAGTCCAGCCGATGGCGCGCTCCATGATGTCCTTCTCGCGGCCCTCGGGCTCGTAGGCGACGCGGCAGCTCTTGCAAACGCGGCGCATGAGGCGCTGGGCGCAGACGCAGACGAGCGACGACGAGATCATGAACGGCTCGATGCCCATGTCGGTGAGGCGCGCGACCGTGCTGGGGGCGTCGTTGGTGTGGAGCGTGGAGATAAGCAGGTGACCGGTGAGCGCGGCCTCGACGGCGATGTTGGCCGTCTCCTTGTCGCGGATTTCGCCGACGAGGATGATGTCGGGGTCTTGGCGGAGGAAGGCGCGCAACGCGGTCGCGAAGGTCAGGCCGATCTGCCGGTGCATCTGCATCTGGTTGATGCCGGGCAGCGTGTATTCGATCGGATCCTCGGCGGTGCGGATGACGACATCGGGCGTATTGATCTCGTTCATCGCCGAGTAGAGCGTCATCGACTTGCCCGAGCCGGTGGGGCCGCAGTGCAGGATCATGCCGTAGGGCTGGCGGATGCACTCGCGGTATTTGGCGAGGTTCTCCTCGGTGAAGCCAAGCGCGGGGAGCGGCAGCGTGGACTTCTGCTTGTCGAGGATGCGCATCACGACGCCTTCGCCGTGGTTGAGCGGCGCGGTCGAGACGCGGAGGTCGATGTCGACGCCCTTTTTGTTGTATTGCTTGAAGACGATGCGTCCGTCCTGCGGCAGGCGGCGTTCCGCGATGTCGAGGTTGCACATGATCTTCAGGCGCGCGACGAGGGCGCCGGCGACCTTGGCGGGGAGGCGGAGCTTTTCCTGCGTGAGGCCGTCGATGCGGTAGCGGACCACGAGGTCCTTCTCCTGCGGCTCGATGTGGATGTCGGAGGTGCCGCTGAAATACGCGTCTTCGATGATGCGGTTGGCGAGCTGGATGATCGGCGCGGAGTCCTCGTGCGTGAGATCCTCCTCGCTGACCTCGCCGTCCTCCGTGTCGGAGAACTGCGCGCCGAGCTGGTCGACGACATCGGAGAACTGCACCTGCTCGGGCGTGTTGTCCTTCTTGAGCTTGTCCTTGATGTCCTGCTCGCGGCCGAGGACGCGGGCGACACGGAGGCCGGTCTTCTCGGCGATCTTGGCGGCGAGCTGGGTCTCGAAGGGATTGGCGAAGGCGACGAGCAGCACGTCGCCGACCTGGCCGACGGGCAGGATGAGGTTCTTCGCGCAGAATTCCTGGTCGATCTTCTCGAAGGTCGCGGGGTGGATGCGGTAGCGCGCGACGTTGAAGAAGGTCAGCCCGAGCGCGCGGCACTTCGCGAGCTGGAGCTGGAAGGGCGTGATCTTGAAGTCGGCCTGGAGGAGCTGGTCGAGCTGGTCGGCCGTCGTCTCGTCGGGGCGCGTGACGAGGGCGGTGCGCTGCTCCGCGGTCAGCTTGTCGAGGGCGACGAGCTGGTCGACGATCCGGGTCTGGACGCGGCCGAGGGGCATGGTCAGGAAGCGGGTTTGGCCTTGGCGGCGTCCTCGCGCTCGCTCTGGAGGCGATCGAGGAACTCGGCGATCACGTCCATCGATGTGACGTGCCAGAGCACGGTGCCGCCGAGTTTCTTCTGCCAATGCGTGCGCAC
>CAYYVB010000327.1:0-3839 GCA_964475035.1 uncultured Opitutaceae bacterium
TCTACGACGCCGCGCTCGACGGCAGCCCGGCCTTCGCGCAATTGCGCGAACTCACCACGCGCTTCCCCGGCCGCCTCTCCGGCACCCCGGCCTACGACGCCGCGGCGCTATGGTCACTCGAGCAGCTCCGCGCCCTCGGCACCGACCGCACCGAGCTCCAGCCCTTGATGGCTCCCTACTGGGAACGCGGTGCGCCCGAGCGCGTGCAGCTCCATGCCGCCGACGGCCCGGTTGAACTGGCCGCCCTCGCCCTCGGCGGCTCCGTCGGGACCGACCCCGCCGGCCTGCGCGCGCCGGTCGTCGAAGTGCAGGATTTCGAATCGCTCGCCCGCGCCGACGTGCGCGGGAAGATCGTCTTCTTCAACCGCCCGATGGACCCGCGTTCCATCAGCGCCGGCGCGGCCTACGGCGGCGCAGTCAACCAACGCACGCGCGGCGCCGCCGAGGCCGCCAAGCACGGGGCCGTTGGCGTCCTCGTCCGCTCCATGACCCACGCGCTCGATGATCTGCCGCACACGGGCACGATGACCTACCTGCCCGACGTGCCGCGCATCCCCGCCGCGGCCATCAGCACCGTCGCCGCCGAGCGCCTCAGCCGCACGCTGCGCGCCTCGCCGGGCGCGGAAGTCACGATGACGCTCCACTGCGCGCCGCAGGAGGACCGCCTCACGCACAACGTCATCGGCGAGATTCGCGGCGCGGTGTTTCCCGAGAAAATCATCCTCGTCGGCGGCCACCTCGACTCGTGGGACATCACGCCCGGTGCGCACGACGACGGCACCGGTTGCATCCAATCGATCGAGGTGCTGCGCTTGCTCAAGGCCGTCGGCTACACCCCGCGCCACACGATCCGTTGCGTCCTCTACGCCAACGAGGAGAACGGCCTCCGCGGCGCACTCGAATACACGCGGATCGTCGCCGAGAAAAAAGAGGAGCATGTCCTCGCGCTCGAGACCGACAGCGGCGGCTACCGCCCGAGCGGTTTCAACCTCGGCAACCCTGCGGGTGACGCGCACCTCCGCGCGGCGCGCTGGAAGCCGCTGTTCGAACCCTACGGTGTCTTCGTCTTCCAGCGCGGCCAGGGCGGCGCCGATGTCGGTCCGCTGCTGCGCTACGGCTACACCGTCGCTGGTCTCATGCCCGACTCTCAGCGCTACTTCGACGTCCACCACACGCGCGCCGACGACATCGACGCGGTGAACCAGCGCGAGTTCGAGCTCGGCGCCGCCGCCATGGCCGCGCTGGTCTATCTCGTGGACAAATACGGGCTGTAAGCAAAGCCTTCTCCTGACGATTTATCGTCTGCGGCTAACCACTAATTTCCACTGATACATCACTTATGTTCGGCTCCGTTCCATGAGTGCTGATCAGTGTTCATTAGTGGTTTCCCCGCCTCTGTTTTTCGCCCGATGAATCCCCTCCTGCGTGATCCGCGCGCGCGCCGGCTCATCGCGGCCAACCTGACCTCCTCGGTCGGCTCCGGCATCACCATTATCGCCGTGCCCTGGCTGCTCGTGAACCGGCCCGGCGGTTCGCAGATCTTCGGCTGGGCGACGGTGCTCACGACGCTGGCGATCTTCCTCTTCGCTCCCTACTACGGCGCATGGGTCGACCGGCATTCGCGCAAGACGATGCTGCTCCTCGGCGAAACCTTCGGCGCCACCGCCACGCTCACCTTGGCTTTGAGCGGATATCTTCTCGGCGGCTTCGCAACATGGCAGCTCGTGGTCGTCTATTTCTGCGGGATGTTCTACTACACGCTGCATTATCCGGCAAAGTTCGCGTTCGTGCAGCAGATCTTCCCGCGCGAGCACTACCAGTCGCTCACGAGCATGATGGAGATCCAGGGCCAGACCGCGTCGATGCTCGCCGGCGGCCTCGCCAGCGTGCTGATCGAGCGCGTCGACCTCTCGACCATCCTGCTGGTCGACGCCGCGAGCTACGCCGTGAGCTTCGTGCTCCTGTCGGGCATCCCCTACGAGCCGACGCACCAGCACGGCCGCGATCCCGCCGCGGCGACACCCAACGCGTGGCGCGCGGTGGGTGAGGCGTGGACCTGGTTCCGGGCGCGGCCCGCGCTCGCGGTGTTCCTGCTCTGCTCCTTCGTGCCGTTCCTCGGCATCATGGTGGGGAATTATCTCTTCCCGATCTACGTCTCGCACACGTTGCACGCCAGCCCCGGTGTCTACGGGCGCGGCGAGATGATCTTCGCGCTCGGCGCCATCGCCGCCGGCTTCGCGGTGCCGCACCTCACGGCGCGCTTCAACCACGCGCGCACGACGGTCGCGCTCGCCGGCGTCTTCCTCGCCGGGCTCGCGTTGCTCGTCGTCTGGCCGCGCATCCTGCCGTTCTACGCGGCGCTGTTGCTGCTCGGCCTCGGCAACGCCGGCGTCCGCGTCGCGCGCAACGTCATCGTCCTCGAATCCGTCCCCAACGCCCTCATGGGCCGCGTGCACGTGTTCTTCCTCGTGTTCGAGCGCTCGCTGCGGACGCTGCTCATCCTGCTCATGACGCTGCTGGTCGACTCCCGGGGCGCGCCGTTCTGTTTCGCCCTCCTGTTCCTCGTGAGCCTGGCCGCCTTCTACGCCCTGACGCGCACGCGCCCGGCGGTCGAGGCCGCGCCGCAGGCCGTGCCGGCCTGAGCGCAGGATTGCGCCGCCGACCGCTTTCCCGTCACCCTTGCCGCCGTGACCTCCGCCCCGCGGTTCAACGTTCTCGGCTCCGGCGTGCATGCGCTCACGCTCGGCGGGATCGTGCGCGACCTGGTGGAAAACCGGGCTGCGCGACGTCGCGGCTATGTCTGCTGCGCCACCGCCTACAACGTGAACCTCGCGCGCACCGACGCCGCGCTGCGTCATGCCTACAATCGCTCCCTCTTCACCACACCGGACGGCATGCCGCTCGTCTGGTTGGCCCGCGCGCATGGCCACCGAAACACCATGCGTGTCTACGGACCGGACTTGCTGCTCGCGTTGTGCGACGCCGGACGGGCCGCCGGATTGCGGCACTTTTTTTTCGGCGGGCAACCGGGCGTCGCGGAAAAGTTGCGCGATCGACTGACGGCGCGCTTTCCGGGCCTGATGGTCGTCGGCACGGCCACGCCGCCGTTCCGTGAACTTTCCGCCGCGGAATTGGCGGGCTTGAAGGAAGAAGTTGCCCGCACCGCGGCCGACATCGTTTGGGTCGGACTCAGCACGCCGAAGCAGGAAAAGTTCATGGCCGGGGTGTGGGAACAGCTCGACGCCTCCGTGCTCATCGGCGTCGGCGCGGCGTTCGATTTCCATTCCGGCCGCATCGCCCAAGCCCCGCGCTGGATGCAGCGCAGCGGTCTCGAATGGCTCCACCGCCTCGCCACCGAGCCGCGCCGCCTCTGGCCGCGCTACCTCGTCCACAATCCAATGTTCGTATTACGAACATTGGCCCAGACCCTGCGAGTCCGGGATTATCCGCTCGATTGATCAGAATAAATCGCCCTGGCGCAGCGCGTCGCGGCGCGCGGGGTCGAGCGTGCTCAGTTGCAGCAGCCACGGGATCGTCGCCGCGGAGAGTTCCGGCCGCTGCAGCCACGCGCGCAACAGCAGCGCGGCCGCGAGCGCGTCGTAGAGCGCCGCATGATACTGCCGGCGCGCGGCCGGACAATGCGCCGCCGCCTGCGCGTCGAGCTCGGCCTGCAAACCGAACGCCGCGACGAGCCGCTCCAACTTCGCCTCGCCGGCGGCCGGGAACAGCTGCGGCGCGAGCCGGCCGGTATCGATCCACGGCCCCCACTCCGTCGTTGTGCCCACGTCGCGCGCGAAGTCCGGCGCCTGCCGCGCGTAGGGCCACACGGATTTGAGCAG
>CAYYVB010000328.1:0-3838 GCA_964475035.1 uncultured Opitutaceae bacterium
TCCTCGGGCTGGTGTTCGCGGCGTTCTTCCTCTTCGAGACGCTGACCGGGCTGCGGCTGCACGCGGTGCATTACGCGCTCGTCGGCGCGGCGCTGTGTCTGTTCTACCTCGCGCTGCTTGCGCTCGGCGAGGTGCTGCCACCCGGAGCGGCCTACGCCGGCGCGGCCATCGCGTCTTCGGCGATGATCGTGCTCTACTGCGTCTCGATCCTCGGCAGCGCGACACGCGCGGGTCTCGTGGCGGCGCTGCTCGGGGCGGAGCACGGCACGTTGTTCGTGATCTTGCGGATGGAGGAATACGCCCTCCTCGCCGGCACGGCCGCGCTCTTCCTCGCGCTCGGAGCGGTGATGTTCTGCACGCGCCACGTCGACTGGTTCGCCGAGGACGCCGGCCACGCGGCGCGGACTTGAAATCCGCGCGCCGGGGTCGCCGCGGGCAGCGGGCGCTCTACAACAGCGCCTGCTGCTCGCCGCCGGCCATGGGTTTCAGGCCGATGGCGTGGTAGCCCTTGGGCGTGAGGATGCGGCCTTGGGCGGTGCGGGCGAGGTAACCTTCCTGGATCAGGAAGGGCTCGTGCACTTCCTCGAGCGTGTCGGCTTCCTCGCCGACGGCGATGGCGATGGTGCCGAGGCCGACGGGGCCGCCGGCGTAATTGTCCGCCATCAGACGCAGGACGCGCTTGTCCATCTCGTCGAGGCCGGCGGCGTCGATCTCGAGCAGCTCGAGCGCGGCGGCGGCGACGGGTTGCGTGATCCTGCCCTTCGCCTTCTCGGAGGCGTAGTCGCGGACAAAATTGACGAGGTTGTTCGCGATGCGCGGCGTGCCGCGGGCGCGGGCGGCGATTTCCTGCGCGCCGGCGGCGTCGATCTCGACCTGCAGCAGGCCGCAGCTGCGTTGCACGATGCCGACGAGCGTGGCGCGGTCGTAGTAGTCGAGCCGCGTGTTGAGCGTGAAGCGCGAGCGCAGCGGCGCGGTGAGCAGGCCGGAGCGCGTCGTGGCACCGACGAGCGTGAACTTCGGGATCGAGAGGCGCACGCTGCGGGCGTTCGGGCCCTGGTCGATCATGATGTCGAGGCGGAAGTCCTCCATCGCCGAATAGAGATACTCCTCCACGGTCTTCGGGATGCGGTGGATCTCGTCGATGAAGAGCAGGTCGCCTTCCTCGAGATTGGTGAGGAGGCCCGCGAGGTCGCCGGCCTTCTCGATCACGGGGCCGGAGGTGACGCGGACGTTGCGACCGAGTTCCTGGCCGAGGATGAAGGCGAGGGTGGTCTTGCCGAGGCCGGGCGGGCCGGAGAGAAGGACGTGGTTGAGCGGCTCGCCGCGGCGCTTCGAGGCGCCGACCATGACCTTCAGGCGCTCGACGGTCTTCGGCTGCCCTGCGAAATCACCGAACGAGAGCGGCCGCAGCGCGGCCTCGCTCTGGGAGGCGGGGGCGTTCAGCGCGTGGCTGAGGAAGTCGGCGCCCTTGGCGCCGCCGATTGCGGATTTCGGATTGCGGATTTCGGATTGGCTCACGGTGCGTGCGCGATGTTGCGAGGAGCTGGGGTCATTCCGCAATTCGCAATCCGCAGTCCGCAATCGTCAGCGCCACTCCACGTCGGCGCCGAGGGAGCGGAGGTTTTCGACGAAGTGCGGATGTGCGCGCTTGATGGTGTCGGCGTTCTTCACGACCGATTTGCCCGGGATGCTGGCGGCGACCATGTAGAGCGCGACGGCGGCGCGGATGATGTAGGGGGCTTCGACGACGGTCGGGCGCAGCGGCTTGGCGCCGAAGACGGTGATGCGGTGCGGGTCGCTGACGACGACATGCGCTCCGAATTTCGACAGCTCCGACATCCAGGTGAAGCCGCCTTCGTAAACCTTGTTCCAGAACATCACCTCGCCCTTCGCGCGGGCCGCGAGCGCGATCATGACCGGCAGCAGGTCCACCGGAAAATACGGCCACGGCGCGGCCTCGATCTTCGGGAGGAGATTCGTGGTGAACGGCTGTTCGACGACGAGCTTTTGCTTGCGGCGGACGAACGCGGTGTCGCCTTCGTAGCCGATCTGCACGCCGAGCTTGGCGAAGGAGCGGTTGATGAGGTCGAAATGGTGCGGCAACGCGTCGCGCACGCGCACCTCGCCGCCGGTGATGGCGCCGAGGGCGAGGAAGGTGACGACCTCGTGGTGGTCCGTCTCGATGCGGAACGAGCCGCCGCGGAGTTTCTTCACGCCGCGCACGGTGATCATGCTCGTGCCGATGCCCTCGAGATCCGCGCCCATGCCGGCGAGGACGTGGCAGAGGTCCTGCACGTGCGGTTCGCTGGCGGCGTTGAGGAGGACGGACTGGCCCTCGGCGAGGACGGCGGCCATGACGAAATTCTCCGTCGCGGTGACCGACATGTAGTCCGGCCAGTGGCGCGCGCCTTGGAAGCGACCCTTGAGGCGCATCGTCAGCTTGCCGTTGTGCGCGATGGCGGCGCCGAGGCGCTCGAGGATCTCGAGGTGCGGGTCGAGTTCGCGGATGCCGAGCGAGCAGCCCTTGGCGTTGGAGGGCACGACGAGTTTCTTCATCCGCTGCAAAAGCGGCGCGAAGAGCAGCACGGACGAACGCATGCCGGCGGGCAATTCACCCTCGAGGCGCGCGGCGTCGAAGGTCGAGTGGTCGATTTCCATCCGGCCGGCGCCGCGGTCCCAGTTGATGCGCGAGCCCTGCTCGACGAAGAACGTCACGAGCTTCTCGACGTCGGTGATCTGCGGGACGTTGGTCAGCGTCACCTTCTCGTCGGTGAGGAGCGAGGCGCAGAGGATGGGGAGGACGGAGTTCTTGTTGCCCGACGGCGTGATGGTGCCGCTGAGGGGCTTGCCGCCGTGGACGATGAGGTCAGCCATGTTGAGGCGAGAGGCGAGGAGCGAAGGGCGAAAGGAATAGGGACGCGCGAACTTCCGCCGAACCACCGTGTGATGCGACAAAAAAACAAGGCGCCCGCGAGGGGCGCCTTGGAAAATCGGAATCGGGTGAGCGGGTGCTCAGGCCTGCGGATGCGAATCACCGCCGCCGGAGTGGCCGCCGCGATCGCCGCGGTAGCCGCCATGATCGCCGCCGCGGCCGCGGCCGCGGCCGCCGCGCCGCCGACGATGACCGCCGTCGCCGCCGCGACCTTCGCCGCGGTGCTCGTGACGGTGTTCGCCACCGCCACCTTGCTGGCCTTCGCCACCCTGACCGCCGTGGCGGTGCTGACCGCGACCGCCGCGATGACGGCGGTGCCCGCGGTGTTCGCCGCGCTGCTCATCGCTGAGTGCGGGATGACCGGTCGACGGAGCGGTCGGCGTGACCTCGGCGTTGCCGCCGAAAAGACCTTTCAGCCAGCCGAAGAAGCCGCCGGACTTGGCCGGGGCCGGCACAGTGGGACGCGGCGGACGCACATCGCGGTTCTCGCGGCGCTCAGGGCGCGCGCCCTCGCGCGGTTGGCCGCCCTCGGGGCGGAAATCGGAACGCTCGCGGCGCTCGCCGGCGGGACGCTCACCTTCGGGACGCGGACCGTCGAAACGGCCTTCGCGGCGCGGGCGATCGCCGCGCGGCTCGCGGGCCGGGCGGAACCCTTCGCTCTCCCAGGTCTGCGGGGCGACCGGCTTCGGGCGCTCCGGCGGGAGGATGTTGAGCTCGGCCTTCTCATCGGGCGTCGCGGCGGCGGCTGCCGGCTGGCCTTCGAGCGGGAAAAGCTCGGGGGCGGCCGTCGCGGCGGGCGCGGCGGCGCGCGGAGCGCGAACCGGAGCGGGCGTGGGCGCGGGTGCAGGGGCGGGGGCGGACGGGGCCGGCTCGGTGGGAGCGGCGGCGGGAGCTGCGGCCTGAGGC
>CAYYVB010000329.1:0-3833 GCA_964475035.1 uncultured Opitutaceae bacterium
TCGATCCGGACGAGGGTTATCCGGCGCTGATCCAAAACAAAATCGACGCCGCCGGCCTCGGCTGGCGCGTGGTCAACGCCGGCCTCAGCGGCGAGACGACGGCGGGCGGCCTGCGTCGGCTCGACTGGATTTTGCGGCAAAAGATCGACGTATTCGTGCTCGAGCTGGGCGGCAACGACGGCCTGCGCGGCATCCCGCCCAACGTCACCCGCGAGAACTTGCAGTCGATGATCGACCGCATCCGCGCCAAGTATCCGGACGTAATCATCGTCGTTGCCGGCATGCAGATTCCCACGAACATGGGCCCCGACTTCGCGGAGGCCTTCGCCCGAATTTTCCCCGAAGTCGCGGAGAAGAACCATGCCGTGCTCATCCCTTTCCTCCTCGAAGGCGTCGGAGGCATTCCCGAGCTCAACCTGCCCGATGGCATCCATCCCACCGCCGAGGGCCATCGCATCGTGGCCGAGACCGTGTGGAAATACCTTGCACCCGTCCTGAAATGACCGCTCCGCTGCAACGTCGGCTGTTGCTATGTTTTCTTGCGATGTGCCTGGGCTCCGTCGCCTTGCAGGCCGCCGCCACGCGCGCGTCGGTCGCCTTCGATTGGACGGAGAATTTCAGCCGCTCCTCCAGCGTGCTGGATTTCCAAGACCTGCTTACTTTTCGCGCCACCGCCGCGGCAGGTTGGTCGCGCCAATTCGCCGGCAATCTCACCGGCGTCGCCGAGGTCGAGGCCGCCGCGCGCGCCGCACCGGAATTCTCCTCGCTCACGCTCGGCGAGCTCACGGTGCGCGGCGAGTTGCGCCGCAAGTTCGGCCTCGGCCCGCTCGCGCCCGTGCTCAATGGCACGGCGGCGTTCACCGGCCGGTCGTCGGGCATCGAGGAGGAGAACGGCCTGCTGCAGCACCTCGCGCTCCAAGCCTCGAAGCGCTTCACCGAGACGCTGCGTTTCTCCGCCACGGCGGAGAGTTGGAAACACCATGCGCGCACGGACATCTTCGACGTCAGCTACCGTCGCTACTTCGGCGAAGTCGCGTGGGACCTCACCGACCGCTGGCAACTTTCCGGCGGCTACGGCCGGCTCAAGGGCAGCTTCACGGCCAACGCCTCGGGCTTCGTCTGGAACCGTGCGCTCACCGGCCAGCTCGGCTCCGCCATCCAGCAGTATTACACGATCACGCCGTGGGGTGAGACCGACAGTTTCGGCGACGGCTGGGTGACCTACAAGGTCCACGGCACCGGACGCTACTGGTGGCTGCAACTCTCGCCCGCCCTCTCCGAATCGACGACCCTGACGCTGCGTTACGAAAACACGTTCATGAAAAACATCGTGAACGTGAAATACCGCGTCAATGCATGGTCCGCCGCGCTCGTGCACAACTTCTGATGAGGTTCACCGTCATCCTTCTCGCCGCATGCGTCTGCGCTTCGTTTTCCGAGGCCGCCGGGCTGAGCGTGAGAGTCCGTGACCAGAAGGGCCAGCCGGTCGCCGACGCCGTGGTTTCGCTCACTCCGCTCGCACCCGGAGCCGGAGCGGACGCTGGCACAAGCCCCGCGATCCCCCGCGCCCCGGTCGAAATCGTCCAGCGCGACCAGGAATACGTGCCCTACGTCACGGTCATCCGCGTCGGCACGCAGATTGAGTTTCCGAACGCCGACGACATCCAGCACCACATCTACTCGGTCTCGAAGGCGAAGCGCTTCGAGAAACCGCTCTACGCGCCCGGCGCGCGCGAATCGGTGCTGTTCGACCAACCGGGCGTCGTCACGCTCGGTTGCAACATCCATGACTGGATGGTCGCCTACATCGTCGTCCTCTCCACCGATCATTTCGCCCGCACCGCTGCCGACGGCGCGGCCGTTGTCAGCGCCCCGCCGGGCACCTACCGGCTCGAACTCTGGCATCCACGCCTGACGAAAGCCGTGCAGGAGGAATTCACCGTCACCACCGCGGCGGGCACGCGTGAATTCACGCTCACGCTCAAACCCGACCGGCGCATCCGCCGCGCGCCCGAGGCCAAGGCCGGCGGCTATTGAGGCCATGCGCGGCTGGTTCCGGTTCCGTCGTTTCCGCACCCGGCTGCTCGTGCTGCTCGTCGGGCTCGTGGCAACGGTGCAGGTCGCGACCTACAAAGTCGTCTCGCGCGCCAACCGCAGCACGGCGCTCGACACCATCGGGGCCAACCTCACCGGCGCCGCGCGCCAGTTCACCGCCAACGCCGCGTTGCGCGAGGCCGACCTCCTGCTCGCGGCGCGCCTGATGGCCGGCGATTACGCGATGAAGCAGCTCTTCCTTGCGGACGAATTCAGCGCCGCCACCGCGCGCAGCGCCCTCGCCTCCTACCAGGGCCGCATCCAGGCGCCGCTCATTCTGCTGCTCGATCCGGAGGGCCGCGTCCTCGCCGGCACCCGCAGCGCGATCACGGAGTCCGACCTCGCACCTTTCGATGCGTTGCGCGAAAAGGCCGAGTCGGCCGAGACGCAACAGGCGACCGGCTACGGTTACTTCGACGACGAACTGCACCAACTCGTGCTCGTGCCGCTGCTCGCCCCGCCGCCCGAGGTCGTGGCGTGGGTCGGCATCGGCTTCCCGATCAACTCGGGCACCGCCGCCGACCTGAAGCTCACGTCCGCCGTCGACGTCACCTTCCTCCGCGGCGGCGACCGGCCCGCCGTGCTCGCCACGACACTGCCCGCCGCGCTCGCCGGCGAACTCGCCGCGCGTCCGTCCGCCGGCCGCGACGCCTCCTCGCTCGTCACTCTTGGCGGCGAGGAATTCGTCACCGCGCTCCGCACGCTGCCGGTCGAGGCCGCCGCACCCGCCACGATCGCGTTGCAGCGTTCGCTCGCCGCGCAGCTGGCGCCCTCGCGACAGTTGGAACGCATCATCCTGCTCGGCACGCTCGCCGGCCTGGCGGTCGCGATCTTCGCCGCGCTCGCGCTCGCGCGCAATGTCAGTCGCCCCGTGCAGGAACTGGCCGCACACACGCGCCATGTCGCCACCGGTGACTACTCGCGCCAACTCGACCTGCCGCGGGCCGACGAACTCGGCCAACTCGCCACGGCGTTCAACCAGATGACCACCGGCCTCGCCGAACGCGACCGCGTGCGCGACCTGCTGGGCAAGGTCGTCTCACCCGAGGTCGCCGCGCAATTGCTCCGCTCCGACCTCAAGCTCGGCGGCGAGGAACGCGAGGTGACCATCCTGTTCTCCGATTTGCGCGGCTTCACGACGCTGAGCGAAAAGCTCCCTCCGGCCGAGCTCGTCGCCCTGCTCAACCGCTACCTCGACCGCATGAGCGGCCTCGTGGAGAAGCATGGCGGCGTGGTGGACAAATACATCGGCGACGCGATCATGGCACTCTTCGGCGCCCCCGTCGCCGCGCCCGATGCGGCGGCCCGCGCTGTGGCCGCGGCGCGCGCGATGAGCCTGGCGCTCGACGACTTGAATCGCGAACTCGCCGCCGAAGGCCGGCCTACGCTGGCGATCGGCGTCGGCATCAACACCGGGCGTGTCATCGCCGGCAACATGGGTTCGCACACGCGGTTGAATTACACCGTCGTCGGCGACGCGGTGAACCTCGCCGCAAGGCTGGAAGCATTGACGAAAGAGCCGTCCTACGCCGCGCGCATCATTGTCAGCGCAGCGACCGCGCACGCCGCCGGCATCGTCGCCAGCGCGCGCCCGCTCGGCGCCGTGACCGTGAAGGGCAAGACCGAGGCGGTGCAGATCTACGCCGCCGACGTGTAGGTCGCGGCGCGCCAGATCGCGCCTCAGTCGTCCGACTGCCACGCCTGTTTCGGCGCCATGCGGATCTTGGCACGGAAGGCGT
>CAYYVB010000330.1:0-2167 GCA_964475035.1 uncultured Opitutaceae bacterium
CTGTTGGCGTAGTCGCCCGAATTGCCGGACTCCTGCTGATACTGCTGCTGCTGTTGGCCCTCGGCATGATGAGCCGCCGCCGCGTCGGCCGCCATGACCGGCGCCTCCTGCTGGCGGTTGCGGTCGCGCCCGCCGCGATCGCGGTCACGCCCGCGTCCGCCGCGGCGCCCGCGGTCCCTGCCGCCTTCGCGCCCGCCGCGGCCGCGATCGCGGTCACGGTCACGATCGCCGCGCGGCTGGACCACGCCCACCTTGTCCTTCTGCCGGTTGTCGCTCGCCACCTCGAACTGCTCCATGTGGAAGTCGGTCACCGCCTGCAGATAGATCTGCTTGCGGTAACGGCGCTCCAGCTGATCGAGCGTGTCGCGTTCGTCGATGGCCAGGATGTCGATCACGTCCGGATGAGCCTGGACGAGGATCTTCGTCGCGTCGCGCTCGAGCCCCTCGCGCTCGATCTGGCGCATGACCTCGTAAGCGACGGTGACCTTGCTCTTGATGAAGCCCTTGCCTTCGCACTGGACGCACGACTCGCAGAGGGCGCGAACCATGGTGTCGCGCGTGCGCTTGCGGGTCATCTCGACCAGGCCGAGCTCGGAGATCTTGAGGATCGAGGGCCGCGCGCGGTCCTTCTTCAGTGCCTCTTCGAGCGCGTGGTAGACGCGGCGCTTGTTCTCTTCCTTCTCCATGTCGATCAGGTCGAGGATGATGATGCCGCCGGCGTTGCGCAGCCGAAGCTGGTAGGCGATCTCCTGCACGGCCTCGAGGTTCGTCTTGAGGATCGTGTCCTCGAGGTTCTTCTTGCCGACGTAGCGGCCGGTGTTCACGTCGATCGCGACCAGCGCCTCGGCCTGGTCGATCACGATGTAACCGCCCGACTTCAGCCATACCTTGCGCTCGAGCGCGCGGGCAAGCTCGGTCGAGATGCCGTAGGCGTCGAAGATCGGGATGTCGCCGTGGTACAGCTCCACCTTCGACTTCAGCGAGGGCATGAAGTGCGAGACGAAGCGCTGGATCTCGTTGAAGTGGTAGCGCGAGTCGACCACTACCTTGTCGATCTCCTCGGTCACCCAGTCGCGGATGGCGCGGAGAACGGCATTGAGGTCTTCATAGACGAGCGCCGGAGCGGTGACCGCCGCCGACTTCTCGCGGATCTCGTCCCAGAGACGGGACAGGTAATCGATGTCCTGCTTGATCGGCCCTTCGTGGCTCGAGTGCTTGCCGCTCGCTGTGCGGACGATGAAGCCGAGCTTCTTCGGCCGGTTGCGCTCGACGAAGTCGCGAAGCTTGCGGCGCTCGTCGTCACGCTCGATGCGGCGGGAAACGCCGACATGATCGATGGTGGGCATGCACACCAGGTGACGGCCCGGCAGGCTGATGTGGCAGGTGAGCCTGGCGCCCTTCGTGGCGATCGGGTCCTTCGCGACCTGGACGAGCACTTCCTGGCCTTCCTTCAGGAGGTCCTGGATGCTGACGTTCGCGCGCGAGGGTTTCGCCGAGGTCTTGGACTTGATGCGGCGATCGCGCCCGCGCTGCGCCTTGAACGCCTCGCGGTGATCGGCCTTGCCCTTGGGCTGGATGCGCCGCGCGCCCTGCTCGCCTTCGGGGCGATTGCTTTCGCCCTCGGCGATCGCGCTCACGCCGGCTTCGCCGAGCGCGGATCGGTCGGAGGCGAGGTCGGAGTTATCCGTGATCTGTTCCTGGTAATTCTCGGGGAGGTTCTCGTTCGCGACGGTGGGATCGCCGCCGCCCGCGCCCGGACCCTGGGCGCCGCCGGCGTTCTGCCGGGGCTCCTGGCCGTCACGGCCTTCGCGACGCTCGCGGCGGAAGCGTCCGCCCCTGCGTCCGCGGCGCCGGCGCCCGCGACGTTGCCCGTCGCCGCCTTCGCCACCGCCCTGGCCGCCTTCTCCGGCACCGCCGGCCTGCTGGCCCGAGCCTTCGCCGCCCTCACCGCCACCGCCGCCCGAGGACTGCGACTCCGAGGGCCCGATCGTGCCGGCCGGCTGATCGCCGCCCGAGCCCGAGCCTTCCTCGCCGCCCATGCCGACGGGCTCGTCGTCCTCGTCCTCTTCGTCCTCGTCGTCGGCTTCCGCGATGAGGTCGTCGTCTTCGTCTTCCTCGTCGTCATCGGAACCGCGTGATTCGTGCTGCTCGAGCAGCTCGTCGGCGG
>CAYYVB010000330.1:2177-3829 GCA_964475035.1 uncultured Opitutaceae bacterium
CTTCCGACTCGTCGGTCGGAGTCGACGTCTCGCCCGAAGCCGCCTCGGCCTCGGTGCCCGCTTCGGCGGAACCGGAGGCCTGCGCCTCGCCTCCGCCCAGGGACGCCACTTCCGCCGCCGCGGCCTTGGTCAGCGAGGCTTTCGTTTCGCCTTCCGTCTCCTCGTCGGCGCCGGTCTCTTCCTCGTCCTCGAAGACTTCCGAGTGCACGTAGACGTCGTCGACGTAAAGGAACGCGGCCTTCTCGAGGCCGATGTCCACGAAGGCGGCCTGCATGCCCGGGAGAACGCGGGTCACGCGTCCTTTATAGATGTTGCCGACGATGCCTTTCCCGGAGGCGCGTTCGATCAGGAGTTCCTGGATCTCCCCGTCTTCCTGAAGCGCGATGCGCACCTCGGGAAGGGAAGCGTTGATAATCAGTTCTTTAGCCATAGTGTCCTCGTTTCAGGCCGCCGCTCCCTCAGGGTGAGGAGAGCTCGCGACGCTTAAGTTTTACAAACTTAAGGAAACGATCGGCGACCAGAGGACTGTCGAGGGCGGTAAGCTTGCGGGTGCGGAAGCGCGGTGGACCCGCCGTTGAGGCAAGCGCCTCGCGAGCTGTCGCGTGCTTCCATCCAGGTTCGAAACCTGTTCTTCGTTCTTGTTCGAGCCCGACAACCAGCCGTACACGACCACACCGAGTCCGACTGCGGCGCCTGCTCCGGCGCCGTAGGCGAGATTCTCAAGGTGTTTTCCAGGCTGATCATAGAAGGGCAACGTAGACGCTCCCAAAACTGTGCCCACGGCAATTCCAATGCCGATGGTTTCCAAAAAGGTGTCTCCCGAATTGGCGCGCGCCGTGCGCGGCGCCGAAAGCGATACCAAAGCTCCCAGCAGCAAAAGTCCCAAGACGGGGTCGAAAAAGATTGAGAGGCGGAAGGACTGTGTCACTCGAGTTGAGTATGACCTGGTAGCAGTGTTCAAAAGCCAACGGCCAAATCGTCGATCCGGTCTCACTCTCTCTTTAGAGGTACCTAATCCGACTTGACACTTCAACTAAAAAGTAGGAATCGAATCAATAGGCTAGCTAGGCTGCAGCGCAGTAAGTCGCTGTAAACGGAAGCCTTTCAGGAGAACTGGTATGGTCTTTCAGCCCAAGGGCACCACGACTTCAAGCGGGGCCAACTCGTCGCAAAACATCAACGCGTGGGTGGATCAAATTGCTGACGCTGTCCGCGAGCGGCTCATTCAGCAGGGCGTGCCGCTGGCCGCGACGCCCGCAGGCGGCGGCGCCGCGACGGCTTCGGCCGGCCGCGCGACCGGCGCGACCTGGCAGCACCTCGTCAACGAGGGCGCCGATCGGCTCGGAAGCGGAAGCGAGGGCCCCTTCCAGCCTCACATCCTCCAAGGCAGCGACGAGCTCGCCGGCAAGATCGACCACACTCTCTTGAAGCCCGAAGCCACGCGCGAGGAGATCGCGCGCATGTGCGAGGAGGCGCGCAAGTACCACTTCGCGACCGTGTGCGTGAACTCGACCTACATCGCTCTCGTGGCCGAGCTGTTGAAAGGCTCGGGCGTGAAGCCCATCGCCGTCGTCGGCTTCCCGCTCGGCGCGGGCTCGAGCGCCTCGAAGGCGTTCGAAGCGCGCGAAGCCATCCGCGCGGGCGCACAGGAG
>CAYYVB010000331.1:0-3827 GCA_964475035.1 uncultured Opitutaceae bacterium
GACCGCTTCATCCCCGTCGACATCTACATCCCCGGCTGCCCGCCGCGCCCCGAGGCGCTGCTCAACGGCCTGATGGAACTTCAGAAGAAAATCCAAGCTGAGCGCGTCTCCGGACCCGACGCCGCGAAGCACCTCCGCACCGACACGCCGAGCGAGTATCCCATCCCCGAATACGGCGCGCACGACCTCGTGCCGACCAAGAACCCCGCCGTGTGGACGCCGCCGTCGCTCCCGCGCAAGGCCTGAGCCATGGAATCCCTCGAACAACTCCGCGACCGGCTCCTCGCCCGCTTCCCCGGCGCACAGCTCTCGATCATCCAGAACCCCGGCCCCGCCGCCGAACACTCGCTCCTCCTCGACCCGAAGTTCGGCCGCGAGATCGCGCTCTTCCTCCGCGACGACGCCGCGCTCCAGCTCGACTACTGCTCCAACGCCACCGGCGTCGACTGGCCCGACAAGGAAGTCGTCGACGTGAAGAAGACCACCGTGCCCGACCCCACCGGCGGCCCGGCCAAGGTCGTCGAGGAAAAGACCAAGCGCTTCGAGCCCGGCTGCCTCGAGGCGGTCTATCATCTCTACTCCATGGCGCTGCGCCACGGCCCGGTCATCATCCGGATGCGCACCGGCAACCGCAGCGACCAAGTCGCGCTGCCCTCGCTCACGCCGGTCTGGCGTTCGTGCGAGTTTCAGGAGCGCGAGATCTTCGACCTCTACGGCATTGTCTTCGAGGGCCATCCCGATCTCCGCCGCCTGCTGATGTGGGATGAGTTCAAGGATCACCCGATGCGCAAGGACTACGTCGCCCCCGACGATTACGAGTGGGAACCCACGCCGCACGACGCCGTGCTCGCCCGCGCGAAGACGCATTATCCGGCCCCTGCGCCGGCCCCCGCCCCGGAGGTGAAGCCATGAGCCTCTCGCCGCTCTCCACCTTCACCCCGCACAACGGCCCGACCGTCCGCGCCGTCAACGATCCGTTCCACGGCGACCTGCTCGAGGTCTCGATGGGGCCGCAGCATCCCTCGACGCACGGCGTGTTCCGCATGGTCGTGACGCTCGACGGCGAGCAAATCGTGAAGCTGAAGCCCGTCTTCGGCTACCTTCACCGCAACCACGAGAAGATCGCCGAGGGCACGAGCTACCTCGCGTCGATGCCCTACACGGACCGCCTCGACTACCTCTGCTCGATGTCCACCAACTGGGCCTACGCGCTCGCGGTGGAAAAGCTCGCCGGCCAGCCCGTGCCCGACCGCGCGCAATACCTCCGCATCATCCTCGCGGAGATGACGCGCCTGGTGAACCACACCTGCCTCGTCGGCTTCCTCTTCAACGACCTCGGCACCTCTTTCACGCCGCTGCTCTACGGCTTCCGCGAGCGCGAGAAGTTCCTCGACCTCTTCGAGGCGCTGAGCGGCTCGCGCATGATGTGCAACTACCAGCGCTTCGGCGGCTGCCGCGTCGATCCCTCGCCCGAATGGCTCGCGGCCGCGCAGAAGCTCGTCGAGGGTTTCCCGCGCTTCCTCGACGAGTGGGAACGCATGCTGACGGGCAACGAAATCATGCTCGCCCGCACCCAGGGTGTCGGTCTCCTCGACGCGAAGAAGGCGATCAACGCCGGCATCACCGGCCCCTGCCTCCGCGCCTCCGGCTACAACTACGACGTCCGCAAGGTCGACGGCTACGGCTTCTACCCGCGTTTCGATTTCCGCGTCCCGCTCGGTGCGCACGGCGACACCTACGACCGCTACATGATCCGCATCCTCGAGATGCGCGAATCGGTGAAGATCCTGCAACAGGCCTTCCGCGACCTGCCCGCCGGCCCGGTGATGGACCCGAAGGCGAAGATCCGCGGCTTCCGCCCGAAGGCCGGCGAAGCCTACGGCCGCATCGAAGGCCCGAAGGGCGAGCTGGGTTTCTACCTCATCAGCGACGGCACGCCGAATCCGTATCGTTACCGCGTCCGCCCGCCCACCCTCATCAATCTGACGCTGCTCGAGGAGATGTGCCTCGGCCACACCGTGGCCGACGCCGTCGTCATCCTCGGCAGCATCGACATCGTCCTCGGGGAGGTCGACCGGTGAAAAATTGCGGAATGCGGATTGCGGATTGCGGAATGTCCCGCGCCCGAAACGCGCGACGCGCCGTTCGCTGCCCAATCCAGCTCTCACCAGTCTTTCTCTCCCACCACGCTGCGCGCCTGCCCCAATCCGCAGTCCGCATTCCGCAATCCGCAATCTAACCATGTTCGGCTCCGGCATCCTCCAAGGCCTCGCAGTCACGGCGAAAAACTTCGTCGGGAGTTACCACGACCCCGAGCGCATGGTCACGGTCGAGTATCCCGAGCAAAAGCCGCCGCTCGGCGAACATTACCGCAGCTTCCCCTTCCTCATCAGCGAGACCGCCGAGGACCCGATGGGCACGCTGCGCTGCGTCGCCTGCCAGATCTGCGAGAAGGAATGCCCGCCGCAGTGCATCTACATCGAGAAGTCGAAGGACAAGAAGCCCGACGCCACCGGCAAACAGCAGTTCTACCCGGCGATCTTCGACATCGACACCTCCGTCTGCATGAGCTGCGGCATCTGCGCCGAGGTCTGCCCCTTCGACTCGATCAAGATGGACAAGGTCTTCGAGGTCGCGGCGAAGGACCGCTTCACCGGCCTGCTCCTCACGCGCGAGCAGCTCGCGAAGTCCAACGTCTACTACAACGAGATCCGCCCCGCCGAGGCGCTCGAGGTCGACACCCGCCTCGCCGCCGAGCGCAAGGCCGCCGAGGAGAAAGCCAAAGCCGCGGCGGCCGCCGCCGCCGCTAAAGCCGCCGCCGCCAAGACGGCGCCCGCCACTCCCGCCGCCGAAGCCAAACCCGCCCCCGCGCCCAGCGCGACGGCCCCCCAGCCGCCTGCCGCATCATGAGCGAACCAGCTGCTCTCCCCTTCCTCGAACGCGCCCCCTTGCAGCTTCGTGACGCCGTCGTGGCGTGGTTCCCCGAGCCCGCGCAGTGGCTCGTGCATCACCTGATCACGATCGTCGCGATCCTAGCGGTCTTCGGCCTGTTCTTCGCCTTCACGACGATCGCCGAGCGCAAACTGCTCTCGCGCCTGCAAAATCGCCTCGGCCCGAACCGTGCCGGCGTGCCGAAGCTCTCGATCCTGCCCTTCCACCTGAAGCACCGCCTCTGGGGTTTGACGCAACCCTTTGCCGACGCCGTCAAGGCGCTCACCAAGGAGGACGTCGTTCCCGCCACGGCCGACAAGGCGCTGCACTTCCTCGCGCCGGTGACGGTCGTCGCGTTCTCGCTGCTCGGTTACGCCGTCATTCCCTTCGGCCGCGAGATGATCCCGGTCGAGCTCGACGCCGCCATCCTCTACTTCTTCGCCGCCGGTGCCATCACGGAGCTCGCCATCTTCATGGCCGGCTGGGGCAGCCGGAACAAATACTCGCTCCTCGCCGCCATGCGCGCGCTGGCGCAGCTCATCAGCTACGAGCTGCCGCTGCTGCTCTCCGTCGTGCCGGTCATCATCATGGCGGGCACGCTCTCGACCTCGCAGATCGTGCTTGCACAGGGCGGCTGGGCCTTCGGCTTCCTGCCGCAATGGCACGTGTTCACCCCGTGGGGCTTCGCGGCCTTCGTCATCTTCCTCGTCGCCGCGCTGGCCGAGACCAACCGCTCGCCCTTCGACCTGCCCGAGGCCGAGAGCGAGCTCATCGCCGGCCACCTGACCGAATACTCCGGCTTCAAATACGCGCTCTTCTTCATGGCGGAGTATTTCGGCCTCTTCGCCCTCAGCGGCCTCGGCATCACGCTCTTCCTCGGCGGCTGGCAGGCGCCG
>CAYYVB010000332.1:0-3826 GCA_964475035.1 uncultured Opitutaceae bacterium
GCGGGGACGACCTCGTAGCGGGTGATGACGGGGCCGACGTGGATCTCGCCGAGCGAGACCTCGACGCCGAATTCGCCGAGGATGCGGAGGAGATTCTCGGCATTGGCGCGGTGTTCCTCCTCGGAATCGGCGGCGGAGAGCTTGACCTGCTCCTTGAGCAGCGAGAGCGGGGGGAATTCGTAGGTCTTGTCGTCGGTCTGCGGGAGGACGACCTTGGCCTTCTTGGTCTCCTCGGGCTTGACGATGTTGAGCTCGATCTTGCCGGCGGCGGCGACGGCGAGCTTCTTCGGGTCGGTGGCGGGCGCACCGGCCTTGGCGGTGGGCTTCGCGGCTGGCTCGGGTTCCGGGGCGGGCGACGGAACGGGGCGGGCGGCGGGCTTCGGGGCTTCGGCAAGCGGGTCTTCGTTTTTCGGGACGATCACTTTCTTGGCGGTCGCGGCAGAGAGCGGCGCGGCGGTCGGACCGGGGCGCACGGGGGCGGCGGTCGCGGCGGCGGCGAGCGCGGCGGCTTTTTGTTTCGCGGCCTCCTCCTGGCGCTTGCGGCGCTCCTCGTGGAGCGCGGCCTTGAGCGCGGCACGTTTGCGGCGCCACTCGGTGAAGTGGTGCAGAAGTTTTTCGAATTCTGCCGTGATGTCGCGCGTGAAGATGAAGATCAGACCCGTGACGTAGATCGCGCCCATCAGGAAGCCCGTGCCGAAGACGCCGAGGCTGTCGCGCAGGACGGTGTCGTAGAAAAATTTGCCCGAATAACCGCCCGGACCCGCCGTGTAGATGTCTTGGTCGACGAACATTCCCGCCTGCATCTGCAACAGAGCCGTGCCCGACACGATGCAGCTGATCATCGCGATCAGGCGCGTGCCGGTGAGGTGGCGTGCGGCGCGGACGTAAGTGTAGGACATCCAGAGCAGGAATACCGGCACGAGCCACGCGCTGCCGCCGAGCACGGCGAAATTGGCGAACGACAGGTCGGCGCCGACTTCGCCCACGAGATTGGGGCGTTCCGCGACCTTGACCGGCACGCGTTGCAGGGTGCCGTTGACGACCTCGGACTTGCCGCCCTGTTGCATGAACGCCGTCTGGTTCGGCTCGTAATCGATCATCGCCACGAGCACGAGCACGCCGATGAGGAAGCACAGCACGGCTCCAAACCAGTTCGGCCGGTAGCGCGGCGCCTCGAAGGAGGGCTCGTGGTCCTTGGAATTTGAACTCGCGGCTTTGGGCATTTTCGTGGGCTTCAAACTCATGTAGCGCGCCCGAGGGTCAATGTAAATTCCCCGTTCCGCGCGGGCGCTTTCCGCTCGGAAATCCACCGCTTTGCCCGCGACGTTTTTCCCGGTGCTGCGCCGCGTCGGCGAACGGGTCGATCGCCTCCCCGGCATCTGCGATCAAGCGCAGCACGCGGGCCTCGCCTCGGCCCGCTGCACGGAGGCAATTCGCTCCGGGTCCGTTCCGCGGCTTGAAAAGCCCGCGGTGAGCCGTAAGTTCGCCGCTTCCGCATGAGCGATCCCAGCCAGAACGACACTCCGAACACCGCCAACGCCGCCGCGCCCGAACCGGCGCCGGCGACTCCGCCCGCCCCGTCCGCCGACGAACAGATCGCCGCGGCCCGCGCCGAGGCGACCGCGGCGCATGAGCGTTACCTGCGCGCCGTGGCGGACATGGAAAACTTCCGCAAGCGCACGCTCCGCGAAAAGGACGAGCTTCGGCAGTTCGCTGCCGCGGGCGTGATGGAAGACCTCATCCCCGTGATGGACAACCTTGCCCTCGGCCTCGCCGCGGCGCGCCAGCCGGGCAACGCCGACGCCAAGACGATCGCCGACGGCGTCGCGATGGTGCTCGAGCAGTTCAAGTCCACCCTCGGCCGCCACGGCCTGAAGGAGATCAATCCCGCCGGCCAGCCCTTCGACCCCAACCAGCACGACTGCATCTCACACCTGCCCGACGCGCAGGTGCCCGCCGAAACCGTCACCCAAGTCGTCCGCCTCGGCTACTCGCTCAACGGCCGCCTGCTGCGTCCGGCATCGGTCGTCGTCTCCAGCGGTCCGGCCGCCGCGCCCGCCGCGGACCAGAATTCCTGACCCGCATGGCCTCCACGAAAAAGGAAGATTACTACGAGCTGCTCGGCGTGGCGAAGACCGCCAACGAGGAAGAGCTCAAGAAGGCCTATCGCAAGAAGGCCGTGCAATTCCACCCGGACAAGAATCCGGGCAACAAGGAGGCCGAGGAGATGTTCAAGAAAGTCTCCGAGGCCTACGAAGTCTTGAAGGATCCCGACAAGCGCGCGGCCTACGATCGCTACGGCCACGCGGCGTTCCAGCAGGCAGGAGGCCCGCGCGGGCCCGGCGGTTTCGGTGGCGCCGGCGGCGGGTTCCACGATCCCTTCGACATCTTCCGCGAGGTCTTCGGCCAGGGCGGCGGCGGTGGCGGCGGCGGGATCTTCGACGAATTTTTTGGCGGCGGCGGTGGTGGCGGCGGCTCCGGCCGCGGCTCGGACCTGCGCTACGACCTTGAGATCACGCTCGAGGAGGCCGCGCACGGCGTGGAGAAGGAAATCTCCTTCCGCCGCCTCGGCGCCTGCTCGCATTGCCACGGCAGCGGCGCGGAGCCCGGCTCGAAGCGCACGACTTGCCCGACCTGCCGCGGCGCCGGCCAGGTGACGACCTCGCGCGGGTTTTTCCACGTCCGCCAGGTGTGCCCGACCTGCCACGGCAGCGGCGCGCGCTTCGAGCGCGTCTGCGCCAAGTGCGAGGGCGAGGGCCGCGTCAACGAATCGACCAAGATCAACGTCCGCATCCCGCCCGGCGTCGACACCGGCTCGAAGCTCCGCTCCTCCGGCAACGGCGAGGCGGGCGTCATGGGCGGCTCCGCCGGCGACCTCTACATCGTCGTGCACGTGAAGGAGCACGAGGTGTTCGAGCGCCAGGGCGACGACCTGTTCACGGACGTGCCGATCAAGTTCACCCTCGCCACGCTCGGCGGCACGATCCAGGTGCCGACCTTGCAGGGCAAGGCCACGCTCAAGATCCCCGCCGGCACGCAGTCGGGCACGACGTTCCGTCTCAAGGGCCGCGGCATGCCGCAGCTCCGCGGCGGCGCGCACGGCGACCAGCTCATCCGCGTGCACGTCGAGGTGCCGACGACGCTGACCAGCGAGCAACGCAAGAAACTCGAGGACTACGCCCAGGCCTGCGGCGATGCCGACGAGCCCGTGGCGAAGAGCTTTTTCGAGAAGGCGAAGAAGTTTTTCTGAAGCGGTCGGAAGAGTAGGGCCGGTCGCGGAATCCGCCTACCCGGTGCCCCGGCAATCTTTGCCGGCCGGGTGAGCGGGGTGGAGGTGGCAGAATTTTCCGCCGGCAGTAGAAATTTTTAAACCGCTGGGCTGAATGGCTTAGCGCGACCGGCAAAAACGTTGGCATCGGCGTTGCTCTTCGCCCACTTGCATGAACATCGGGCTTTACCAGAGCGCTTCCTCCATGTCCGCCCTCGAGCGTTGGCAGGATGCCGTTTCGCAGAATATCACTTCTGCGCAGACGACTGGTTTCCGGAAACGCACCGTGCAGTTCAGCACCGAGGTCGCGGGCAAGTGGAACATCAACCCCGACATCAAGAACGGCGGCCCTGAGAACGAGCACTCCGTGCTCTTCACGCGCATCACGAACGGCATCAATTACCTCACCGGCGAGACGCAGCCCACGCGCCGTGAACTCGACGTCGCCATCCAAGGCGACGGCTTCTTCGAGATGAACGGCCCCGACGGCCAGAAACTCTACACGCGCAACGGCGAGTTCCGCATCACGCCCGAGCGCGTGCTCGTCGGCGCCGGCGG
>CAYYVB010000333.1:0-3819 GCA_964475035.1 uncultured Opitutaceae bacterium
CCGTCGGCGCCGAGGTCACCGTCTCCATCCGCCCCGAGTGCTGGGAACTCCACCGCGACGCCGAGCAGCGCAACGTCGTGCGCGGCCGCATCGGCGACTCCATCTACCTCGGCGAGGTCGCGCAGTATGATTTCGTGACGTCGAACAACGGCACCAAGCTGAAGATCTTCGAGCGCAACCCGCGCTTCGTCGACGGCTCCGCCCGCGGCGAACTCTACGCCACCGTCGCGACCGAGGATGTCGTCGTCCTGACCGATTGAGCGCCGCCGGACGATGAAGCGTTTTATCATCATCGCGGCCCTGCTCACCGTCGTGGCGCTGCCTTTCGCGCTGCGCACCGAGCGGGCGATGCTCCGCAACGCCGACGACACCGTCGTCATCATCACGCCGCACAACGAGGCCATCCGCTCCGAATACGCGCAGGGCTTCGCCGCGTGGTATCGCGCCAAGACCGGCCGCACCGTGAACATCGACTGGCGCGTCATCGGCGGCACGAGCGAGATCACGCGCTTCCTCGAGTCGGAATACATCTCCTCGTTCCAGAACTACTGGACCAAGACGCTCGGCAAGCCCTGGAGCCTCGACGTGCAGGCTGCCTTCACCAATCATCGCCTGCCCAAGGACGCGCCCGCTGTCGCGCAGGAAGCGCGGCAGGCGTTCCTGCTTTCGGACGTGGGCTCGGGCATCGATGTGTTCTTCGGCGGCGGCAGCTTCGACTTCATCCGCCAGGCCAACGCCGGGCGCATCGTCGACTCCGGCCTGATGGCGAAGCACCCCGAGTGGTTCAACGACGCCGTCATCCCCGCCGAGTTCACCGGCGAGCCCTACCTCGATCCGCAGGGCCGCTGGATCGGCGCCGTGCTCAGCAGCTACGGCATGCTCTACAACTTCGACTCGCTCCGCCGCCTCGGCATCGCGCAGCCGCCGCGGCAGTGGGACGACATCGCCGACCCGCGCTACGAGGGCGAGGTCGCGCTGTGCGACCCGACCAAGAGCAGCTCCATCGCCAAGGCCTTCGAGAACGTCATCCAGCAGCAGATGTACCTCGAGTGGGAGCGCCTCGCGCGCGAGACCGGGCGCCCGCGGGCCGAGCTGGAGAAGGAGGCCGTGCGCCGCGGCTGGGAGCGCGGCCTGTCGGTCATCCAGCGCATCGGGGCCAACGCGCGCTACTTCACCGACTCCTCGCAGAAGCCGCCGATCGACGTCCTCCACGGCAACTCCGCCGTCGGCATGTGCATCGATTTCTATGGCCGCTATCAGGAGGAGAGCGCCAGCCAGCGCAGCGGCGAGAAGCGTCTCGGTTATTACTCGCCGCCCGACGGCACCGTGCTCTCGCCCGACCCGATCGCCCTGATGCGCGGTGCGCCGAACCGCGAGGTCGGCGTCGCCTTCATCGAGTATGTCCTCTCGATGGAGGGCCAGAAGCTCTGGAACTTCAAGGTTGGCACCGAGGGCGGTCCGGAGCGCTTTGCCCTTCGCCGCCTCCCGATCCGCCGCGATTTCTACGAGACCGCCAGCTTCCGTGCCGCGCGCTCTGACCCGGATGAAAATCCCTACGGCGGGGCGAATCCCTTGATCTACAATCAGCGCTGGACAAGCGGTGACACGTTCCGCGCGATGGCCTTCGTCATCCGCGTCATGTGCCTCGATACGCACCCGGAGCTAGTGCATGCCTGGCGCGAAATCATCGCCGCCGGCATGCCGGCAGATGCGCTTGCCGCGATGAGCGATCTCTCATCCGTCAGCTACGATAACGTGCAGGGCCGCATCAAGCAGGCGCTGACCTCGAAGAACAAGGTCGACGAAATCCGCTTGGCCAACGAACTCGCGAACGGTTTCCGCCGCCAATACGAGCGCGCCGCCGAGCTGGCCCGCGCGCAGAAAAAGTAGGGCCGGCTTCAGCCGGCCTGGTAGGGCGCGGACTCCGTCCGCGCCGCTCCCAAATCTCGCCCGTGGGAACACCCCGCGTTCACGGCAGAGCAATAATCCTTGAGGGCCAAGCTCCGCGAGGCCGCCCTGCAATTCGCTCAATCAAACCTCAGAATTTTAACGCAGAGGCCGCGGAGGACACAGAGAGCTAACAGGAACTGTGCACGTAAGGTTTTGCCGAGACGATGCGCAGACCATAAAATCCGACGGCGTTTAGAACACAGGCTTGAGAATCAGTCGCTCACCTCCAGCTTGTCCGCACGGGCCAACCTACAGTGAATTTCTTCACTAACTTTGAATAATGCTGCTAACCATAAAAACTATGCATATGCACTCCCGTGGTGGCGCGAAACCCTCAATGCTCGCTGTCGGTAGTCGCGATCTAGATCTCAAAGTAGCAGGTCAGATTAAGCGCGGACTCTATCAGCTTAGCCCTGACGGACGCACTCTCGCACGATTGGTTGAGCTGCCGATGTGGCTTTCAGAATTTGCCGACGGTTGTCTTGCGCAGCGAAAAGCGCTTCTGTCGCAGCTTCAAAGCGGCGCAGTAAAGCACCCGAAAGTAGAGATTGGCGAGAGTCACGGACACATTCTTGTCGATGCTAGTCGATACACGGATTTTGATCTACCCGCCGTCGGCGTTGATACGCAGATTCTGGATCGAGTTGCTTTGTCGCCGCCAAGCCAGATTATGTTTTTTGTGTATCGTGCTGAATACAGGCTCCACGAACGGTGGGCGATCACGTGGAAGGCGTTTTTTGAACTGAGCCAGCATGTAGAGGCTGATCCACCATTTATGCCGCAGCGCATGGTATGTGTGAAAGACCTTGAAAGAAGAGGCTAACTCTTAGCGAGGACCCGAAGATGGCGTAGCTACAAACTCTTCCCGCCGTCGCTGCGCGCGATCCTGTTTTTTAACCACGGATTGCACGGATCATACGGATGGGGGAATCGAACTACTCGTCAGCCACAGCCCTCTCTCGGATTGATCCGTGTCATCCGTGCAATCCGTGGTTCCTCTCCGTTCCTCCGAGCGCAGCACCCGAGGCCGACTGAAGCCGGCCCTACTTGCTTACCACGCGGCGATGGTCGCGTTGAAGGCGGGTTGGTCGGCGGCCTTGTAGAAGGCGGAGCCGGCGACGAAGGTGTCGGCTCCGGCGGCGCGGCATTCCTGGCCGGTCGCGAGGTCGACGCCGCCGTCGACTTCGAGGCGGAAATTCAGGCCGAGTTCCTTTCGCCACGCGGCGATCTGCGCGATCTTCGGGAGCATGTCGCGCCGGAAGGGCTGGCCGCCGAAACCGGGCTGCACCGTCATCACGAGCACGAGGTCGACCTGCGCGAGGAGGTGGCGGATGCTCTCGGCGGGCGTGCCGGGGTTGAGCACGATGCCGTTCTGGCAACCGAGCGCGCGGATGCGGGCGAGGGCGGCCGAGTGGTCGTAGGCGGGCTCGATGTGGATGCTGATGAGGTCGGCGCCGGCCTTGGCGAAGGCTTCGAGGTAGCGGTGCGGCTCGGCGAGCATCAGGTGGGTGTCGAAGAAGGTCTTCACGCCGGCGCGGCGCAGGGCGGCGAGCGTCTCGGGGCCGAAGGTGAGGTTCGGCACGAAGTGTCCGTCCATCAGGTCGAGGTGCAGCCACGGGGCGCCGCTGTCGGCCGCAGTGCGGGCGCTGGCGGCGAGGTGCGCATGGTCGCCGGCGAGCAGTGAAGGGGCGAGGAGCGGGGCGTGCATCGCCACGGACTCAAGCGAATCGGCTGCGGCTGCAAAGCGTGAAATCGTCCGGTGCGCGGCGCGGACGGTCGTGGTGAGGGTGCGATTTCATGCGCGCGGAGGAGAACGCGTTGGGGTCTGTATGGACCGGAGACATAGGTAACACCCGTTCGGAGACATGG
>CAYYVB010000334.1:0-3800 GCA_964475035.1 uncultured Opitutaceae bacterium
AGTTTCTGATAATCGCTTTTGTGCCACGGCAGCGCCATGTGGAAGATGCCGCTGAGGATGAAGACGAACACGGCCGAAAGCAGGATCGGCAACCAGAGAGCAAGCAGACTGGACATGGGGGTAATCTCCGTTTGCGCGCCGCGCTCGTGCTGACCGCGACGCAGGTGGGTGGATGGGGTGAGCAGAGCATGCCAGGCCGCCCCGACGGGTCAATCACCGCGCCGTCACTCCACCTTGCGGCACTGGAAGTCGCCGAAGTGCTTCGCCTTGCACTCCGGGCAGATGCCGTGCGTGAAGGTCGTGTCGGTGTGCGCGGCGACGTAATTCTCCAAAGCGCTCCAATAACCCTCGTCCTCGCGCACCTTGCGGCACCAGGCGCAGAGGGGCAGCAGACCCTTGAGCGTTTTCACATTGTGCAACGCCTCTTCGAGGCGCCGGTTGGCTTCGCGCAAGTCCGCCTCGGTCTGGCGCCGCACCACGATCTCGCGCTGCACCTGCGCCAGCGCCGCGCGGATCTGGCGCGTGGCCGCCAGCGTCAATCCCCCCACGCACGCGAAAAACGCCGTGGCCGTCACCCACTGGGTCACGGTCACCCGGTAATCGGGCACCGGCAGCCAGCCCCGGTTCTGCGCCACGATCAAGCCGGCCACGGCGAGCGAACTGGCGCCGACCATGACGGACATGCCGCGACCGCCGAAGACAAAGCCCGCACACAAAACAAGGATCAGGTAAAACCCCAGCGACGGGGCGCGGATGGTCCCGAGCATCGCCAGACCGAGCGTCGACACGAGAAACGCATAGCCCAGCCAGATCGCCGCGCCGGCATCGAGATGCCCCCGGCGCACCCAGAGATACGGGACCAAACCCAGCACCAAAGCCAAGCCGAGCAAGGCGCTGATCAGGTCGTTGACCTGCCGGCCCGCGACGTTGCCGAACAGGGTGAGCACGAGCCACGCCGTGCAGAACAGGTAACAGATGTGAAACAGCCGCGCCCGCCGGGTCTTCTCCGGATCGGCGGGGAATTCCGGCGGCCGGAACGCACGCCAGAATTTCACGCCCCAAGTCGGGCGCGCGGCCGGCCCGGCGCCCTTGTCCCGGGCGGCTTCGACCGACGGCTGGGGATCCGAGGGCATGAAGGGAGTGACCGCCGACACATTACCGCTCATCGCACCGGGCGGCCACGCATGGTTTGCGGAATGGCATCTGCGCCTTGCCCGCGCGCGGGATTGTGCTGCACTCGCGCCATGCTGCGCCCCGGCCTGACGCTTTTTTTCCTGAGCCTGCTTTGCCTCGGCGTGGGTTGCGCCAGACCAGACCTCCCCGCGGAGGTCGTCCGCGCCGCAACCGAACCGGAACTCGCCGCCTTCCGCACGGAGCTCGGCGGACGTTTCAGCGCGGCGCAGCTCGTCGCCTTCGACACCGCGCTGCAGGAGCTGCAACTCGCGGGCATGGACCGCCATCCGACCGCCGCCGCTCGAGCGGCGGCGATGCGGGCACAGGTGCACGGCCAGTCCGTCCGCGCGGTCGAGATCCTCGGCTGGGAGGCCCGCGGCGCCCGCCTGCGCAGCGAGATCGCCTCGCTCACGCCCACCCTCGAACAAGACCTCCGCACCCGGGAGCGCGATGGCCCCGCCACCTCACCGACCGTCCGCAACCGGATCGAGAACGTGCAGGACATCCTCGCCAGATTGCGCGACCACCTCGCCGCCACCGAGGCGCAGCTCGCGGCTTGGGGCGTGGGCCCCAGTCGCTGATTTTCTTCTCGGGCGCAGCAGAACCGCGCCCGTCCGGCACAACTCAGAACCCGAGCGGGATTCCGAAGACGAAGAACACCAGCAGCAGCGCTGTCCAGGAGACGACGAAGCAGAGCGAATACGGCAGCATCATCAGGATCATGTCGCCGAGACTGAGATCCGCCCGGTAGCGCCGCATGAACGCGAGGATGATGCCCGCATACGACATCATCGGCGTGATGATGTTGGTCGACGAATCGCCCACGCGATACGCCGCCGCCACGAGGTCGGGGGTCATCGCGTTGTTCACCTGATAGAGCATCGGCACGAAGATCGGGCCGAGCAGGAGCCACTTGGAATTCAGGCCGCCGACAAATAGGTTGATGCCCGTCGTCGTCACCACGAAGCCGAGCAGCAGCAGCACCGGGTAATCCGCCACGCCGAGCGCGAGCAGACCCTGCGCGCCGAGGTAGGTGATGAACGCGCCGAGCCCGCTGTAGCCGAGCAGCGCGAGGAAATTGTAGGAGAAGAACGTCAGCACGAGGATGTAGCCCGCGGTGTTCATCTGCTTCGTCATCGCCGCGACGATGTCGCCGACCTTGCGGAACTTCCCGCTCGCGAACCCGAAGAACGCGCCGACGATGACGAAGAACAGCGAGATCATCAGGATGATGTTGTTCACGAACGGCAGCACGCGCGTGCCCGCCGCGTCCGTATAGGCGCGCAGCGGCCCGAAGGCGAAGAACGCCACGACGCCGAGCGCCACCGCCGTGCCGAGCCCGGCGAACTTCAGCCCGCGCTTCTCCGCGGCGCTCAGCTCGAACTCGCCGAGGTTCAGGTCCGCCGGCACCATGAACGGCTGCTTCGCCAGCCGCGGGGCGACGAAGCGCGACGTCGCCCAGCCGCCGACGAGCGCGAGCAGGAAGGTCGAGGCGACCATGAAGTAATAGTTCATCGTCGCCGGATTCAGCGCGCGCCCGTCCGCGGCGGTGAAAGGCACGTTCTGCGCCTCGGCGAAGATGCGCGCGTTCAGGCCCACGATCACATCCGGCGGCGTGGCGGGGATCAGGTTGGCCGAGAAGCCCGCCGACACGCCGGCGAAGGCCGCGGCCATGCCGATGAGTGGATTCTGTTTCAACGCCGCGTAGAGCAGGCCCGCCAGCGGCACGAGGATCAGGTAGCCCGCGTCCGTCGCCAGCGAACTCATGATGCCGAGGAACACGAGCAGCAGCGGCATCCACTTCAGCGGCACGTGCCGCGCCGCCTGCTTGATCAGCGCGCCGAGCAGCCCCGCGTGCTCCGCCACGCCGATGGCGATCGTCACCACGAGGATCACGCCGAGCACGCCGCCGCCGAACGCCAGCCAGTTCGTGACGAGGGCGTTGTTGAAGATCCAGCGCACGTGCTCGAATTCGTAGACCGGGCGGATCGTCTGCATCATGGTGCCGCCGCCCGCGCCGGGCGTCGGGAACTGCAATCCGCCGAGCAGGCACGCGCTGAGAAACGTCAGCGCATACATGCCCGCGAAGAGCAGGACCGGATCGGGAATCTTGTGGCCGACGTGTTCAACCCAGGCGGTGAAGGAGCGACGCGGAGCGGCAGGTTCGGACATGGCGGGGTGACGGGGGCGTGAGCGTGGAGGGGTGAAGAGGCGCGCCGCCGGACGGACGCGCCCGGGGAGCGAAGCAAAGCGGGTCCCGTTGGCAAGCGAACCCGGCCGGGAAAAACACCCGTCGCGCGACGGAAAGCGAAGGCGCCACCGTCGCGGGAAAACAGGTTCGCCCTGCGGACCGGCGGCGTCAGCGTCGCGCGCATGTGGGCCTTCGGTCGCTGGACCCTCCTCGTCCTCTCGCTCGGCGTCACCGCCTACGGGCTGTTCGCCTACTTTGCCCTCGTGCCGGGGCAGCTGGTGCATCCGGACATGCGCGCGACCTTCGCCGCCCATCCGGTCCGCATCCTCGCTCATGTGGGTTTCTCGGCCGTCGCGCTGGCGGTGGGGCCATGGCAGTTTTTCCCCGCGTTGCGCCGCCGGGCGCGCCTGCACCGCGCGCTGGGCTATGCCTACTT
>CAYYVB010000335.1:0-3783 GCA_964475035.1 uncultured Opitutaceae bacterium
GGTAGGGCCTGCTTCAGCCGGCCTGAACACGTAGCGCCACCGGAACAGGCCGGTTGAAACCGATCCTACTTACGAGCCCACTGCTCAGCCGCGGCGCAGTTCGGAGCCGCGGAAGCGGATGATGATCCGATAGACCTTTTTCTGGCGGCAGTTGATCTTGCCGGTCTTGAGGTCGATCGTGTCCGGGATGTCGATGCGGATGACGTCGATGACGGCGTGGTAGCCGCGCTCCGAGAAGATATCGATCAGCATCGCCAGCGCCTGCGGCTCATCGAGCAGCGGGTCCTCGCTGTTGACGTGCGAGTGGCCGGAGATGGCGTGGCGGCGCACGATCGGCATGAATTTCTTCTCCACCAGCGCGATGATGCGGGCGAAAAGTTCGCCGTGGGCGAGGGCGTAGCCGTCGAGGCGGCGCACCAGTTCCTGGCGGGCGTGGACGACGATCTCGCTGGCGAGCGGCAGGGTGCGGAGCTGGTCGTAGGTGCGCGGATCGAGCTCGAGCGAACTCTGGTAGGCGAGTTCCTCCGCGATGTTGCGCTCCACCTCGTGGATCGAGCCCTGGGCGTTGATCAGGTGGTAGTGGAAGATGTCCTTGAGCGAGAGCAGCGCGTCCCAGGTCTGCTCCTTGAACACGCGGTAGCGGCGGGCGGCGAGCGCCTCGTCGAAGTCGGTGGCGCGTTCCTCCCAGAGTTCGCCGCGGCCGGTGGCGCGGACCTCCTCGTTGTGCGCCTTCACCTCGCGGCCGCGCTTGAGCTGACGGCCGATGGATTCCTTCTCATCGACGAAGAGCACGACGATGTGGACGACGGGCTGGCGGAAATGGATGCCGAGCGGCGTGCCGTAGAATTCGCGCCAGAGCTCCGTCATCTTCTCATAGAGCATCTTCAGGCACTCGACTTGCACCTTGGTGCGCGGGAAACCGTCGAGGATGACGCCGTCGCGATATTCGGGTTTGAGCAGGCGACGAAGGAGGACGGACAGCACCTCGCGGTCGCCGATGAGGCCGCCGGCGGCCTTGATCCGCTGCATCTCCGGCGTATCGAGCAGCGAGCTCATGACGATCGGTTTGCAGGTGAGGCCGCGGGCTTGGGAGATGTAGGGCGTGTTGGTGCCTTTGCCCGCGCCGGGGGCGCCGCCGAGGAGGATGAGCTCCTTCGGGAAACGCAGGCTCTCGCGACCGAATTCTGTCTCCAGCTCGTCCCAGATCGGCTCGAAGATCACCGCGGCGTCCTTGATCTCGAGATCGGCGGGCGGCACGGAGGACGGGCGGGAAGGCGGGTTCTGCGAGGGCGTCATGCGGAATCGGGCGGAGCGTAGGATGGCCCGGGGGCGAGGCGACAAAAAAGGCGGTGGCGCGGCGCCCATTAGCCCAAAAGAATCAGGCCGCAGGGGTGCTGATCGCGCCGTCTCGCCGGTTCAGGATTTCTTGCGCAGGAGCTGCGGCGCGGCCTCGAGCTGGCCGCGGGTGACGCCGAGCTGGTTGATGAGCTTCAGCTCGCGCCAGAGGTCCGCACCGCCAAGCTCGCCGCACAGCAGCTGGCGGTAGCGGGTGACCGTGCGCCGGAGCTCGTCGGCGGATTCGTGGAGGAACTCGATCCGGAAGGAGCGCGCGCCGAGCGCGACGAGGCGGTCGGCGAACTCCGCGCCGGTCTGCGCGCGGGAATTATAAACCGTGTTGCGGCAACCGGCGTCGGCCTTGAGCGGATGCTCGGCGCCCACGCGGTCGCGCAGGCGCACGTCGTGCCGGTCGCAGGGCCGGCCGCAGTCGCGGTAATCGGTGCCCGACGAGAGGAACGCGCAGAACACGCAGTGCTCCATGTGAAACATCGGCATGTGCTGATGCAGCGTGATGTCGAACCACGCGCCCGGCGCACCGCGGAGGAGCGCCTCGAGCTGCGCGACGTTGAGGTCGTAGGAGGCGGTCACGCGCTCGAGGCCGAGCATGTTGACGTAGTAGTCGGCTGTGAGGGGATTCGCGATGTTGAGCGAGAAATCGCCGCGGCGGCGCCGGCCCTCGAACCACTGGAGGTGGTCGTAGTTGCGCACGAGGTAGCCGTCCGCTTCGGCGGACAGCACCTGCTTGAGGATCCATTCCTCGCCCGGCTTGAAGATGCGCGGGGCGGCGATCCAGATGGAGGTCGATTGCGGATTGCGGACTGCGGAGTGCGGATTGGCGGAACGCGCACTTTGCCAGGCGCGGAAGCGCTGGACGGCGTCGCGGTAGTGCTTCGGGTTTTCGAATTCGCAGTAGAACGTCTCGATGCCTTCGCAGCCGAGTGCCGCGTCGAGCTGCGCGAGGTTGCGCACGACGACGATCAACTCGGGTTCGGTCGCAACGTTCGTGCTCGACCCATTCCGCACTCCGAAATCCGCACTCCGCAATTCTATCATCGTCCACCGCTTCGGCGCGGCGCGCTGGGCGTCGAGGTCGGCCACGACGCGGCGGCGGAGCTCATTGAGCTCGCTCAGGGGCAAAATGACGTCGCCTTCGAGCGCGTTGGTGAAGTGACCGAGGGCGAACGGCGTGCCGCCGAGGCGGCCGAGTTGCTCGCGCAGGCGATCGGTCGAGAGCGGCTGTTTTTCGGCGCGGGCGAGCGGGGCGGTCGAATCGGCGCGCGCGACGTGGCCCTCGTCGTCGCGGGCGAAGAGCGTCAACGGCGTGCCGAGCGCGCCATGGACCTCGAGGTGCACCGGGCGTTGGAAGCGGATCTTGTCGCCCTCGAAGGATTGCCGCAGCCGGCGGTCGAGCTCGGGGTCGTTCGTCTTCCAGACGCGGTGGCCGGCGCGGATGCGGCCGAAATCGATGTCGCCGTGCCCGAAGCGCAGGACGGTTTCGTCGCCGCGCGGCTGCACCTGATAGACGCGGCCGCCTTCCTCCTTCACCTCGGGGTTGCCGGCGTCGAACACGACGCCGTCGCCGGGCTTGAGCGGCGATTCGAGGCGCAACGCGACATGGTCGTGGCCGACGCGCGTGACCTGGCCGAGGAACACGCCACGTTTCGTGCCGAAGCGCGCGTGGGCGAGTTCCTGGTTGTTGATACCGCGGAACCAGCCCGGGAAGAGCCCGCGCGAGAAACCCATCTCGAGGTCGTAGCGCGCCGCCGCAGGATCGAAGGCGCCGCCGGTCGCCGCTCCCGGCTCGGACCCGAGCTGACGCATGACGTGGTCCAACGCCGTGCGATAGACGCGCGTGATGTTGGCGACGTATTCGGGGCTCTTGAGCCGGCCCTCGATCTTCAGCGACGCCACGCCGGCGCGCACGAGGTCGGGCAACACCTCGAGGCCGGAAAGATCCTGCGGGCTCAGCAGGTAGCGCCGGTCGCCGAGGTCGACGCGCGCGCCGTCGGAGATGAGGTCGTAGGGCATGCGGCAGGCCTGCGCGCATTCGCCGCGGTTGGCCGAGCGGCCGCCGAGCGATTCGCTCGTAAGACACTGGCCGGAGTAGGCGACGCACAACGCGCCGTGCACAAACACCTCGAGCGGAAGCGAGACGGTCGCGCTTTTCTGCGCGGCTTGGATCGCGGCGATCTCCTTGAGCGAATTCTCGCGCGCGAGCACGACGAGGTTGGCGCCGAGGCGACGCGCGAAATCCACGCCCGCCGCGCTCGTCACCGTCATTTGCGTCGAGGTGTGGATGGGGAAATCCGGCGACAGCGCGCGGATGAGCCGGCAGATGCCGACGTCCTGCACGATGGCGGCGTCGACGCCCGCGGCGATGATGCTGCGCAGGTAGGTCTCGGCGTCGGCCAGCTCGTCGGCGAAGACGAGCGTGTTGAACGTCAC
>CAYYVB010000336.1:0-3780 GCA_964475035.1 uncultured Opitutaceae bacterium
GCGGCGCTCGCCGCCGGAGAGCGTGTAGACCGGCTGGGCGGCGAGGTGGCCGATGCTGAGCTCGTCGAGATGGTGCTTCACCAGCGCCGCACGGTCGGCCCGGGCGACGCCGCGCAGGGTCTCGACGATGGCGAGGATGTTCTCGGCGACGGTGAGCTTGCGGAAGATCGACGCCTCCTGCGGCAGGTAACCGACGCCGAGTCGCGCGCGGCGGTGCATGCGGAGGTGTGTGGCGTCCTGGCCGTTGATGAACACCTGCCCGCCGGACGCGGGGACGAGGCCGACGACCATGTAGAACGTCGTGGTCTTGCCCGCGCCGTTGGGCCCGAGCAGGCCGACGATCTCGCCGGCGGCGATGCGGATGGCGACGCCGTTGACGACGTTGCGCTGGCCGTAGGTCTTGACGAGGCCGGCGGTGCGGATCTCGAACTGCGGGGCGGCGGGCGTGCTCATCACGACTTCGGCGTCTCGGTCGTGGGCGGCTCGACCTTCTTGTCGGCGTCGAAGCCGAGGTCCTTCACCGGCGGGCCGACGATGCGGACGTTGGTGCCGCGGACCTGGCGTTCGCCGCGGAGGAGGAGGAGTTCATCGCCGGTCCAGGTCCAACCCACGCCGCGGTCGCTGACGACGGGGCGGTCGGTGAGCGTGATCTTGTCGTCGCCGGGCAGGACGACCGCCTTGCCGCAGGCGGCCTCGCGGTCGCCCTGGATGATGCGGACGTTGCCCTCGGCGACGAGGGACTTGAAGCGCTCGATCTTGCCGATGGTGGCGGAGGGATCGTGCTGGCGCAGGGCGACGACCTCGAGGCGGTCGCAGGTCAGGCGCATGTTCGTGCCGGTGACGACGACGCGGCCGGTGAAGATGGAAGTGGTCTCCGTGTCCGTGCTGCGCATGTCGAGCTGTTCGCTCTCGATCACGGTGGGTTGCTCGGTGGCGGACTGGGCGCGGGTCGCGGGCGCCAGCGCGGCGAGGCTGGCGGCGGCGAGCAAGGCGAGGGCGGGGCGGACGGGGATCATTGCAGCAAATCCTTGAGTTGGGCGCGGAACGCTACGCGCACGTTTTTCCGGATGGAAACCCTTTTATCCTGATGCTCGTAACGCCACTCCTCGCCGGAGGCCTCGAACTCGTCGTCGATCACGCGGATCGAGCTCGGGCCGAACACGACCTGCGATTCCGGCAGCAGGCGGGCGGCGGGGCTGAGGATCATCGTGCGGATGCGCTCGGTGGCGTCGCCGCTGAAGACGGTCATCGTCAGCTCGTTGACGTCGATCTCGCGTGCGCTGACGAGTTTCGCCTCGGAACCGCGCACGAGCCACGCGCGGTGGCCGGCGTCGGTGAAGGTCGGCAGGCGGAAATTGACGATCGGGGCGTCGGAAGAGACGCGGGTCGAGACCTGCGCGGAGACGGAGGCGGCCAAGCCGGCGGCGAGGATCGCGAGGAAGGAAAATCGGAGGGGCGGCAGCACGGTTTACTTCCGACCCTGCGCGGCGAGGATTTGTTCGCACACTTCGCGCACGGCGCCGTGTCCGGCGGGGCGGGCGGGACGGTAATCCGCGGCGCGGAGGGCCGAGGGCATCGACTGGGCGGGGGCGACGCCGATGCCGGCCCACGCGATGGCCGGGGCGTCGATGTCGTCGTCGCCCATGTAGCAGACGGCGGAGGCGGCGAGGCCGAGCTGTTGCGCGAGTTCCTGGAGGGCGGCGAGCTTGTCGGTGCGACCTTGGATGAGATGCGGGATCTGGAGCTCGGTCGCGCGGGCGGTGGTGGCGCCGGAGGGGCGGCCGGAGATCCACGCGACGGCGATGCCGGCCTTGCGCAGGCGGACGAGGCCCATGCCGTCAAGGATCGAGAAGGATTTCGACTCGGTGCCGTCGGAATGGATGCGCACGGTGCCGTCGGTCAGCACGCCGTCGACGTCGAGGGCGAGGAGTTTGATCGCGCGCCAGGGAAGGCGCGGGATTTTCGATTTCCGATTTTTGATTTTCGATTTCGGCGCGGCCACGGGGATGCGCGAGAGGTTGGGTGGCGCGTCGGCGGACGCCAATCCGAATCTGGACGGGGGCGCGCGTGGGCTCGCAGGTGTAGGTTGCGCGCTTGCGCGCAACGCGGATGGGTTGCGCAGGGATCGGTTGTCGCAGCCGTCGTAAGACGGCTGCGACGCGGCGCGAAGCAGGGTGCGGCGCGAAAACAGCCGACTTACGTCGGCTGCTACAGGGCCGGCGGCTCGGCGGGACGCCTCGCCCTGCCTTAAGGCGATCCGGTTCGCCTCAGAGGTGGCGGGCGAGAAATTCCTCGAGCTTGCGGTAGAACTTCAGGCGCGACTGCTCCTGCGCGAAGCCGTGGCCCTCGTTGTCCTCGATGATGACCTCGTAGGGCTTGTTGAATTGCTTCAGCTTCGGCTCGAGGCGCGTCCAGTGCTTGATGTCGACGCGTGGGTCGTTGAAGCCGTAGGCGTGGAGCGTCGGGACGCGGATCTTCTCCACGAAGTTCACGGGCGAGCGCGACTGGAGGTAGTCCTTGTCGTCGCCGACCCACTCGCGGAAGAAGATTTCGCTCGAGCGGTCGCCGGTGCGACGGCCCCAGCTGGTGATGATAGAGAGGTCGGTGACGCCGACGTAGTTGACGGCGCAGCGGTAGAGTTCGGGGGTGGACGTGACGCCGGCAAGGGCCGCATAGCCGCCGTAGCTCGCGCCGTAGATGGCGATGCGCTGCGGGTCGGCGATGCCCTGCGCGATGGCCCAGCGCACGCCGTCGGTGAGATCGTCCTGCATCTTGCCGCCCCACTCGCGCTTGCCGGCGAACTGGAAGTCGCGTCCGTAGCCGCCGGAGCCGCGGAAATTGATCTGGAGGACGGCGTAGCCGCGGCTGGCGAGGAACTGGACCTCGGGGTTGAAGCCCCAGACGTCGCGGATGCCGAAGGGGCCGCCGTGCGGGTTCACGATCAGCGGGGCGGGGCGCTGCTCGAAGCCCGCGGGGCGCGTGAGGTAGCCGTGGATCTCGAGGCCGTCGCGCGCGGTGAACTTGATCGGTTCCATCGGCCGCATCTGCGCCGGGTTGATCTTCGCCATCGGGCGGCCGATGAGCGAGAGGCGCGGCGTCGTGAGGTCGAGCAGGTAATAGGCGCCGGGGTCGCGGTCGCTGCCGGCATGGATGACGAGGCGTTTCTCGTCGGCGCTGCGGCTGACGATGGTGTTCTCCGTGCCGGGCAACGAGGCGTCGATCTGCGCCTGCAACCGTGCCCGCGCCGGATCGAACCAGTGATAGTGTTCGCGCTCGGCGAGGTAGCTGACGCCGAGCAGCCGGTTGCGGTCGTAGGACATGACGAGCCCGGAGACTTCGCCCGCGGGCGGACGGAAGATCGGCTCGCTCAACTTTCCGGTGCGGACGTTGAGCGTGTGCAGGGCGGCGGTCTGCTCCTTGCCATAGACGAGGAGGTAAAGCGTCTCGTTGTCGGCGGCGAACGACAGAAAGGTCCACTCGGGGTTGTTCTCGGGGAACTCCGCCACTGGCTTGAAACGCGCGGTGGGTTCGGCACGTATCTCGAAGATCATCTTGCCATCGGAGTAATAGGACCGGGCGAGCAGGCGGCCGGCGTTGTCGGCGACAAGGCCGGCGATGTCGTAGCGGCCGCGGTCGAGCGACTCGACCATGGTGCGCTTGCCGGTGCGGACATTGAGCAACCACAAGCCGTAGGAAAAGGAGCCGACGTCCTTGTTGCCGATGACGAGCATCCGCTCCGGGTCGAAACGCAGCCAGTCGACCACCTGCGCCCAGTTTGCG
>CAYYVB010000337.1:0-3770 GCA_964475035.1 uncultured Opitutaceae bacterium
CCAAGGCCATCGCCAAGGAGTTCGCCGCCCGCCAGGTGACCTGCAACGCCGTCGCCCCGGGCTTCATCAAGACCGACATGACCGCCTCGCTCCCCGCCGAAGCCGGCGAGAAATTGCAGGGCATCATCCCGCTGCGCCGCCTCGGCGAAGCGAGCGACATCGCACACATGACCGCCTACCTCTGCGCCGAAGAAGCAGGCTACATCACCGGGCAAGTTTTTACCGTTGACGGCGGCATGGTGATGTGATGCCAGTCTAACCGATTTTTCACCGACCCCTTTCCTCACATGGCCGACCAGAAAACCATCGAACAGCGCGTCAAGCAAATCATCGTTAACCAGTTGAATGTTAACGAAGAGCAGATCACCCGGGAGGCGTCCTTCCTCGACGATCTCGGCGCCGACTCCCTCGACACCGTCGAGCTCATCATGGCCTTCGAAGAGGAGTTCAAGAACGAGATCAAGGGCGAGATCCCTGAGTCCGATGCCGAGAAGCTGCAGACCGTCGGTGACGTCATCACCTACATCGAGCAGAAGTCGGCGGGTAAGTAAGTTGACTTTACCATAGGCGTTCTACCGTCTGGCAGACCGGACTGGTAGAACGCCTTTTTCATTTCCACCCACGAACCTGATGGAAACTGTGTCCCCGCATAAACGTGTCGTCGTCACCGGCATGGGCGTCATTTCCGCCCTCGGCCATAACGTCGACGAATTCTGGTCCAACATCCTCGCCGGCAAGAGCGGCGTCGATCGCGTCACGCTCTTCGACGCGAAGGACTACGCCTGCCAGATCGGCGCCGAAGTGCGCGGCTGGGATCCGGCGCAGCACATGGACCCGAAGGAGGTCCGCCGCAACGACCGCTACACCCACTTCGGATTCTGCGCCGCCAAGCAGGCCGTGGCCGACGCCAAGCTCGACATGACCAAAGAGGACGCCGACCGCGTCGGCGTCATCATCGGCTCCGGCATCGGCGGCATGTGGACCATCGAGACGCAGCACAAGAACCTCCTCGAAAAAGGTCCGCGCAAGGTCTCGCCGTTCATGATTCCCGCGCTCATCAGCAACATGGCCAGCGGCCTCGTCGCGATCGAACTCGGCGCCCGCGGCCCGAATTTCTGCGTCGTCAGCGCCTGCGCCACCGCCACGCACGCCATCGGCGAATCGCTCCGCATGATCCGCGGCGGCGAGGCCGACGTCATGGTCTGCGGCGGCGCCGAGGCCGCCATCACGCCGCTCGCCTACGCCGGCTTCTGCTCGATGAAGGCGATGAGCACCAACAACGAGAACCCGCAGAAGGCTTCGCGCCCCTTCGACGCCGCCCGCGACGGCTTCATCATGGGTGAAGGCGCCGGCATCCTCGTCCTCGAAAGCCTCGAGCACGCGCTCGCCCGCGGCGCGCACATCTATTGCGAACTCGCCGGCTACGCCGCCACTTGCGACGCGTTCCACATCACGCAGCCCGACCCCGACGGCAAGGGCCTGTCACTCGCCATGAGCCGCGCCCTCAACGACGCGCGCGTGCGCCCGGACGAGATCGATTACATCAACGCCCACGGCACCTCCACGCCCTACAACGACAAGTTCGAGACGCTCGCGATCAAGAAGGTCTTCGGCGACCACGCCCGCAAGGTCATGATCAGCTCGACCAAGTCGATGACCGGCCACCTGCTCGGCGCCGCCGGCGGCATCGAGGCCATCGTCAGCATCAAGACGATCCAGACCGGCGAAGTCCCGCCGACGATCAACCTCGAGAACGCCGATCCCGACTGCGACCTCGACTACGTGCCCAACGTGAAGCGCAGCGCGACCGTCCGCACGGTGCTGAGCGACAACCTCGGCTTCGGCGGCCAGAACGCCGCGCTCGTCTTCCGCAAAGCGTGAACCGGGGCCGGCTGAAGCCGGCCCTTCTTTTTGTCTCGGGCTGATGCCGGCTTGCGCCGGCCGGCTACTGCCGGCACCAAGGGTGTGCACACACCCATGAATACCCTCACGCGCGCGTTGGTCACCGCGGCGTGCCTGTTGGTCGGCACGTTCGCATATTCGGCAGAGGGGGCGACCCAAGGTTCCGCGGAGGAATCGACGGCGATCGCCCAGAGCTGGTTGAAAATGGTCGACGACGGCGACTACGCCGCCAGCTGGAAAAATTCCGCCGCACGCTTCCAAGCCTCGATCAACGAGGCCCAGTGGATCGCGGCGATGGAAAAAGTCCGCCGTCCGCTCGGCCATGCGGCCTCGCGTGAGCTGCTCGACGCCACCGCCAGCGCCACCGCCCCACGCCAGCCCGCCGGTGCGTATTGGATCGTGCGCTTCAAGACCGCCTTCGAAGGCGTGACCGCGCATGAGATCGTCACCCTCGTCGCCGATGCCGACGGAAAGTGGCGTCCGGTGGGCTTTCTGATCCGACCCGCGAGCTGAGCACGGCACGATGTGCCGCGCGGGGATGCCGCCTCGAGCCTTCGCTCACGCGCGCTAAGTCCACCTGTTGCCCCGGCTAATAGTCGCCTGCGGTCTGCCTCGTGCATTGCCCCGGCGCGGCGAACCGGGTTTGGCTTCGGGCAACCCATCTGCCCATGGCCAAACCCACGAAACGCATCAGCCTGACCGAGAGCGACCCCGAGCGCAGCCTCGAGTTCGAGTTCATCCGCGCGACCGAAAACGCCGCCCTCAACTGTGTCCACTGGATCGGACGCGGCGACAAGGAAGGGGCCGACGAAGCCGCCTGCGACGCCATCAACGGCACTTTTGACCACATCGACATGCGCGGCGAAGTCGTCATCGGCGAAGGCATCAAGGACGACGCGCCCGGCATCTTCCTCGGCGACAAGCTCGGCACCTGGAAGTCTGGCTCGCCGAAGTTCAACATCGCCCTCGATCCGATCGACGGCACCACGAACATCTCGAAGGGTCTCCCCAATTCCATCTCCGTCATGGCCGGCGTGCTCGCCCCCGAGAAGGGCCACGCGATGGTGAACATCCCGACCTTCTACTCCGAGAAACTCGCCTACGGTCCGCAGATCGCGCAGGCGATGGAGAAGAACAAGAGCCTCCGCTTCGACCTCGACACGCCCGTCGAGGAGATCGTCCGCAAGACCGCGAAGATGCGCGGCAAGAGCGTGCGCGAGGTTGTCGTCGTCGTCCTCGACCGTCCGCGCCACGACCATATCATCAAGAGCGTGCGCAAGGTCGGCGCCGCGCTCCGTCTCATCTCCGACGGCGACGTCACCGCCGCCATCGCCCCATCGCTCCCTGACAGTGGCGTCGACCTCTACATCGGCATTGGCGGCTCGCCCGAGGGCGTGCTCACCGCCGCCGCCCTCCGTGCCCTCGGCGGCGACCAACAGCTCCGCATGTGGCTGCGCGACGACGAGGAGAGGGCACGCATCGCGCACGATCCGGCCGCGAAGGACCTGAAGAAGATCTTCCGTTCCGCCGACCTCGTCACCGGGGACAGCGCGATTTTTTGCGCCACCGGCATCACCTCGAGCTGGCTGTTGCCCGGCGTGAAGGTGGTCGGCCGCCGGGCGACGACGTATTCCATCCTCATGCGCTCCCGCAGCCGCACGATCCGCTACATCCAAGCCGTGCACGACCTCGACCATAAGACGATTTACCTGCGCAGCCGGAACACGGAGACGCTGGTCTGATGTTGACGGGAAAATCCCCAAATTCCCGTTGACGCGGCCTTTCGCGGACTCTTTTACTGACCGCTCATTTTTGTGGCTCGGTAGCTCAGTTGGTAGAGCAGAGGACTGAAAATCCTTGTGTCGTCG
>CAYYVB010000338.1:0-3764 GCA_964475035.1 uncultured Opitutaceae bacterium
CGTAGGCGCCGGCGGCGAGTTTGGCCCGCACGTCGGCGCGCACCGCGGTGAGCTTGGCGTTGATCTCCGGCGTCGCGATCGGGCACTGCGGCACATCGACGAGATCGAAGCGCGACCCCTGCTTCAAAAACCCGATCGGGGCCGTGGCCGCGTCGCCTCCCGCCCGCGCAGTATCACTTGTTACTTGATCCTTGTTACTTGTCACTTCTTCGCGGCGCCGCGGCGCCGCGAAGTGCGGCGTGAGCTTCGAGCGATAACCGAATTCGCGCGGCGACGGGATCGTCGGGGCGACGGCGAACTCGACTCCCGCCATGTGCCGCAGCAGTTCCTCCACTTGGCGGCGCTTCCACGCGAGTTGCTCGCTGTAGGTGAGGTGCTGGTATTGGCAGCCGCCGCAACGGCCGAAGAGTTCGCAGCGCGGCGCGAGGCGGTGCGGCGACGGGGTCAGCACGGCGAGCAGGTCGGCCTCAGAGAAATTCTTGTGGTTGCGATAGACCCGGGCCCTCACGCGCTCGCCCGGCAGCGTGAACGGGACCATCACCACCCATCCGGTGGGATTTTGGATTTTCGATTTTGGATCTTCGATTTCCGAGTGACCGGGTGCGTCCGCGACAACGGGGCTGGAGCCGGGCAAGCACACGCGTCCGAGGCCGACGCCGAGGTTGGTCAGCGTCGCGATCTCGAGTTCGATCTCGGCGCGATACGGGAACGGATGGTCGTTGAACTGTTTTTTGCGGCCCACGACTCCGACGAAAGCCACGTTCCCGGCGAGGGGAAGCCATTTCCCCGCGCGCGCGACGGCCTCAGGGCTTGGCCGGGTAGACGGCGAAGGCCTCGATCTCGATCAGCCAGTCCGCATTGACGAGGCTCTGCACGCCGACGGTCGAGCGGGCGGTCTTGGCGGGGTTTTGCGCGTTGTTGAAAAACTCGCCGTAGGCCTTGAACCAACCGGGGTAGTCGACGCGGTTTTCCTTCGCGGCATCCGGCACGAGATAGACGCGGAGATAGACGACGTCCTTGAGGGTGAGGCCTTGGCTGGCGAGCACCTGCTCGATGTTGCGCAGGCAGCTGACGCCCTGGGTGTAGGTGTCGCCGTAGCGCTCGTAGGTGGTCGCGCCGTCCTTGTTGATGACGGACGGCACGGTGCCGCTGGTCCAGAAGACGGAGCGTCCCGCGGGCAACGCGACGCCGGAGGCGATCGACCAACTCGGGTCACCGGTGAAGGTAACGTCGGCAGGCGCAGCGGCGGACGAGGATTGGGCGGTGTTCATGAGGAGGAGGGAGAGGACGAGGGCGCGGAGTTTCATGGGATGAGAGGCGCGGGCGGTGGGGTTCAGCTGGCGAGAGCGCGTTGGTGGATGGATTTGACCGCGGTCTGGGCGGCAATCATCGCTCCGGCCTGCCAGCCGGTCATGACGGACATCCAGTCGCCGGCGAAGTAGAACGGGCCGTCGCCCCCGGCGAGGGAGGATTGCGTGCGCTTGAAACCGTCTTCGTCGGCCCACCACGGCCACGAGTATTCGGAATGGCGGACGCGGCCCCACTCCACCGAAAAGCCGTTCTCGAACTCGGCGGGGTATTGCGGATGGATTTCCGCTCCCTGCTGGAGCGCGAGCCCGATGCGCTCGGCCGGCGGGAGGTTCCAGGCCTGTTCCTGATCGCTGAAGTGATAGGCTCCGATCATCACGCTCGGGCCGTCCGTGCCGAAGCCCTCGAAAGGATAATAGATCTGGCCGATCGGCAGGTTGGTGACGGAGCGGCCGCCGTAGATGTCGTCGTCTTGCTCCCAAAACCGGCGGCGGAACTGCAGGGCGGTCTTGCCGGCGGTGTCGGGTTGCACCGCCTTGAGGCCGTCGATCATCGCAGCCGTGAAATCCGAGGGCAGACGGGCGAGGAGGTGGGGCGGCATCGCGCACACGCAGAAATCGGCCTCGAGGGTCATCAACGGTTGATCCGGCCCCGCGCCGCGGGCGAGCACCCGCGCGCCGCCGTCGCTGGTCCGGCGGATTTCCACGACTTCCGCGTTCAGTTGCACGGCGTCGCCCAAGCGCTCGGAGAACGCGTGCGCGAGCCGGTCCATGCCTCCGGGGATCGTGAGCATCGTCTCCTGCTGGTGCAGGTCGTGATTCACGAGGTTCGGCACCGCGTAGCCGGCGCGGAGCAAGGCCTCGAGTTCGTCCGGCTCCGAAGGCTCGCCGAAATTCGCGCTCGCCCCCGGCGACACCGGATAACCGCGGACGTGTCCCCGGTGAAAAAGAGCCTCCGAGGTGTCGCCGTGCCGCGGATAGGTCAGCGATGCATCTAGCCGGCCCTCGTGACGCAGGTATTCGATCAGGCGCTCGCGGTCTTCGGCCGAGAGCGGCATGTCGAGCTGGCCGCGCTGGACCACTTTGGCGAGCAGCTCGCTCGTGTGGCCGCGCAGATCGGTCATCACCTCGCGAAGTCGGCGCCGCGGCTGGCCCGCCCGATGCACGAACGCCGCCTCGTTGGTGTTGGGGAACGGCACCAGCGGCAGGCGGAACTCATGGCAGTAGGCGAGGACGCTCGCGTGGTGATGCGAGAGGCGCATCGGGCCCGCGTTGAAATACTCACCGACGGCGAAGTCGCAGCGCTGCTCCGCGCCCGTGGTCTCGGTCTCGACCTCTCCGCCGCGCACCGTCCAGCAGCGGCCACCCGGCCGGGCGCGCGCCTCGAGGACGCGGACGTCGTAGCCCAGCTTGCGCAGCTCGTAGGCGGCGGTGAGACCGGCGATGCCGCCGCCGAGCACCAGCACCCGGTTGCGACCCCGGGCCGGGGCACGGCCCTCGACGCGGAATCCGCCGCGGTCGCGGGCGAAGAGTTCGAGCGCGAACAGCGAGCCCATGACGGCGGCCGTCCCGTAGCGCGAAATGCGATGCAAGAATACGCGACGCGTGAGCGGCGTGACGCGTCCGTCGGCGGGGCTGTGGCGCATCAACCAGTGTGATGCCGCCCGGCGGACGAATACAACGCGCAATTGCCCCGCGCTCCCCGCGGCGGAAAAGAAAAATTGCTGCGGGTTGCCGCGACGTGTTGCGTGAGCGCCGTGGTCCCGACCCCCGAACGCATCACCAGCCTCCAGAATCCGCGCGTGAAACAGCTCGTGCGGCTGCGCGAGCGGCGGGAGCGCGACGAACTCGGCCTGTTCCTCGTCGAGGGCTACCGCGAGGTGCGCCGCGCGCTGGAGAAGAACATCGCGCTGAAGGAGCTCTATTTTTCCCCCGACTGGTTCCTCGGCGAGAACGAGCCTGCACTGCTCGAACAAGCCCGCCAAGCCGGCACGCAGTTGTTCGAGCTGTCGAAGGACGCTTTCGCCAAGGTTGCCTACCGCGAGCGCCCCGACGGTCTCCTCGCTGTCGCCCCGCAGTGGAAACGCACGCTCGACGACCTGACGCTCGGCGCGGCGCCGTTCCTGCTCGTCTGCGAATCGATCGAGAAACCCGGCAACCTCGGCACGATCCTCCGCAGCGCGGACGCGGCCGGTTGCGACGCGCTCATCCTCTGCGACGCCGTCACCGACCTCTTCAACCCCAACGTCGTGCGCGCCTCCACCGGTGTGATCTTTTCGGTGCCGGTCGTCGTGTCCGACTCCGCCACCGTGCACGCGTGGCTCCGGGCGAAGGGCATCCGCACCGCCGCGACGACGCCGCACACCGAAAATCTCTACACGCAGACCGATCTCCGCGGCCCACTCGCCGTCGTCATGGGCAGCGAGCAATACGGCCTGAGCGAGTTCTGGATGAAGA
>CAYYVB010000339.1:0-3748 GCA_964475035.1 uncultured Opitutaceae bacterium
GGCCCCAGCAAAGGTCGAGCCGCACAGCGTTTTGCCTGTGAGTTTGGGCTATACTGGTGATGATAGTTCATGTGCGAATTAGCTTTCGCGCTCCGGCTTGGGATTCAAGTGGCGAGCTCGGACGGGCGGTTGCTGGGTGCGCATCTGCAACTCGGCGACCAATTGCTGCACCCCGGCATTCACGGCGCCATTCACTCGAAAAATCCGACCTTTCGCGAAGATAATCACGATGGGATGACTTCGCTTTCCGTGTAGAAAGCGCGCCCACTTGGTCTCGAACCATTCAATCTCCGACCACCGGATGAATGTGCTTCTATGTCTTGCTACGGGGTGGGAAAGAAGAATGCCCTCGCTGGAGAAACGGACATTCACCCACTGATGCAGCAGATAGAATCCGTAGCCTCCGATGAGAATGCCGAGGATGATTACGACCCCAATCCAACCGACATCTGGAAGTTCAATTCGCATGCAGAGTGAAACAGGCGGTTCGTATTTCGGTTATGCAGAGTGTGCATCGCGGTTTGTCGCCCTGCTCCAGAATGTGTAAGTCGAAAGGCCTATGGCAATGATACGTTCCTGCTTCGCTAGATTGAGCGTGTGGTCACGCTCCTCAAAAAACGAAAAACCGCAGAGGAATTCTCTGCGGTTTTCGTGAGGGACTCTGAGATCGCCCCAATCACCTTGCGGTGGGAAGTGCAGTTATTCTCCAGAGCAACGCGGGTTATTCAAGCCTACGATTGAGCAGGGAAAGATTGCACGGAACTAAGGATTGGTTGCGGTTTGACCAAGGCCCGCGTCGAAGTCGTGCTGTCCGGTCGGGTTGAAGTGCGATTTGTCGAAACCGTCCTCCAGTTTGATGGCGCGCGTCCTGAGCGCCGACTGGGCCCGCAGCGCGGCGCAATACTTATAGAGGCTGGATGCGTCCTCGGTGATCACGAATGCAAGATCCTGCACCTTGGCCTGGCCGAGCAGCTTGAAGTCGTCCTTCAACGCGTCGCGCGTGACGCCCGGTGTGCCTTTGAACTGGGCGAAGTCCAGTTGTGCGGCCTGCATCGCATCGTCGAGGTTGAACGGCAGCACCACGATCGCGTCGAGCGGCAGATCGGTGACGGGTTGTTTCTGGTGAAACTCGGCCGCGGCGATGGTCGACAGGAACATGGGGACGCCTTCGCTGGCGAAAAACTTGAAGAACTGCACGGCGACCGCGTGGTGTTTGCGGCTGCGGTCCACGAACGAAATCAGGAAGCTCGTATCGAGCAGGACACCGTCAGCCATAGGTGTCGCCCCGTTGTTCGTTTACCCAAGCGCTCGCATTCGGCACGTCGCGCCAGGCGGTCGCACCTTTCTCGAACAGCTCCTGCAATCGCGCCTCGCTGACGTTCGGCTGAAAGGCGCGCAGTTCGATCAGGCGATAATCTTTCAGCTCTCCGGTTTTGGGATTCTGCTTGGCCCGCGCATGCACGATCGCCTTGTGGAAGACGAGGTTCTCGCGCTGATTGCGGATCTGGTCTTCTGTCGCATCGACCAATATCGTGTCACGCGTGTTGCGCAGGCGCAGGTGGATGTTGGGCTTTTGTGCGCCACCCCAATCGGTGATTTCTCCGACAAAATAGCGCTCCACGTTCACCCATTGCACCCGCTCCTCGCGCACGAGATTCGATTCACTGGAAATGACGACCGGTGAAAAAGCGCCGCGCGGACTACGCAGGCCGTAGCGCAGGTTGGGCTCCAGTTTGGCTCTTTCCTGCCAACGCAGCGCAACTTTAGCCCGGTTGGGATCTACCTCGGTGAGCGGCGCCGATTGGGCGATGCGGGAAATGTCCGTGACCAATGTCGCCATGAGTCCCGCCGGAATGATCACGGCCAGCCGGTAGGAGCCGTCGGTGATCTGGACGCTCAGATCGCGAAGGGCTGAACGGTCGTCGCTGCCTTGCACGAACTTCTGGACCTCCTCGTTGAATTCTTGGAAGCGCAGAAAAGGCACGCCTCCGCTCGCCGAGACGGGTTGTCCGGCAATGCTGCCATCCAGCACGAATTCGACTGTTTCGGGCTCGCTCACGGGGATCGTCGGACGGTGCGCCAATGACTGACGGCTCGCAAGCCCAGAGCAGGTTCGGATTGCGCCAGCGATTCCACCCGCCCACACTAGCCTCGCAACAATCTTGGCGTGCCTTTCGCCCATCGATTTGCCAGCTTGGCCATCCTGTTTTCGTTTTTCTCCCCGTCCCCCAACCCAACCCTGCTCCCATGAATCCTCCCCGTCTCCCCTGGGTCGGCGGCCTCGCGCTCGCCTGTTCCCTGCTGTCGCCGCTCACCGCGGCCGACGCCCCCGCGAAGCTGCCGAGCGGCTTCAGCGTCCAGCACATGGACCTCAGCGTCGATCCGCGCGCCGACTTCGCGAAGTTCGCCGCCGGCACCTGGTATAAGAACTTCCAGATGCCCGCGGACAAATCCCGCTTCGGCGCCTTCGACACCCTCGAGCAGAACAACTGGGCCAACGTGAAGGCTATCCTCGAGGACGTCTCGTCCCGCACCCATCCCGCCGGCTCCGTCGAGCAGAAGGTCGGCGACTTCTTCGCCACGGCGATGAACACCGACGCCATCGATGCCGCCGGACTCACGCCGATCGAGCCCGAGCTCGCCGCCATCGCCGGCATCACCAACCTCGACGAACTCGCCACCGTCCTCGGCCGCCTGCGCCAGACCGCCAGCGGCGGCCTCTTCGGCAACTTCGTCTTCGCCGACCAGAAGCAGAGCGACCTGAACGCCCTCTACATCTCCCAGGGCGGCCTCAGCCTCCCGAGCAAGGATTACTATTTCTCGGAGGCCTTCGCCAAGGTCCGCGACCAGTTCAAGGAACACGTCGCCAAGATGTTCACCCTCGCCGGCTCCACGCCCGAGGAAGCTGCGGCCGCCGCCGACACGCTGCTCTCGCTCGAGACCGCGCTGGCCGAGAACGCCAAGACCCCCGTTGAGCTCCGCGACCGCGTCGCCAACTACAACCGCCTCAGTTACGCCGAGCTCGAACAGGTGCTGAGCAACCTGCCCGTCCTGCGCGTGCTCCGCGACGCCGGCCTGCCGCTCGACCGCGTCGACTACGTCATCGCCGGCCAGCCGAAATTCCTCGAGGGCCTCAACCGCCTCCTCGCCGAGCGCCCGATCGGCGATTGGAAGACCTACCTCCGTTACCGCGTGCTCATCGGCGCCTCGCCCGCGCTGGCGCGTCCCTTCGAGGAGGAGCAGTTCCGTTTCTACAGCACCGTCCTCCGCGGCACGCCGCAGATGGAGCCGCGCTGGCAGCGCGCCGCCCGCGCCACCGACGGTTCCCTCGGCGAGGCGCTCGGCCAGCTCTACGTCGCCAAGCACTACCCGCCCGAGGCCAAGGCCCGCATGGACGAGATGATCACCAACATCAAAAACGTCATGCGCGACCGCCTCGTCACCCTCGAGTGGATGAGCGAAGGCACTCGCCAGAAGGCGCTCGCGAAATTCGACCGCTTCGTCGCCCGCATCGGCTATCCCGACCAGTGGCGCGACTACTCCAGCGTCGAGATCGGCCGCGACTCCTACTTCGCCAACGTTCGCGCCACGACGCGCTTCGAGGTCGCCCGCAACTACAACAAGCTCGGCCAGCCGGTCGACAAATCCGAGTGGGGCATGACGCCCCCGACCGTGAACGCCTACTTCCAGCCCACGGCCAACCAGATCGTCTTCCCCGCCGGCATCCTCCAGCCGCCGTTCTTCGACT
>CAYYVB010000340.1:0-192 GCA_964475035.1 uncultured Opitutaceae bacterium
CCGGCGCCTTCATCCAGACCAACGTCGTCGGCACCTTCACGCTCCTCCAGGCCGCACGCGGCCACTTCGAAAAACTCACCGGCGCGGCGAAAGACCGCTTCCGCTTCCTCCACGTCTCCACCGACGAGGTTTACGGTTCGCTCGGCGACACCGGCCTCTTCACCGAGAAGACACCCTACGACCCGCATTCGC
>CAYYVB010000340.1:202-3747 GCA_964475035.1 uncultured Opitutaceae bacterium
CTCGAAGGCCGCGTCCGACCACCTCGCCCGCGCTTGGGCCGACACCTTCAAGCTCCCGGTCCTCGTCACCAACTGCTCGAACAACTACGGCCCGTTTCAGTTCCCGGAGAAACTTATTCCTGTCGTCATCCTCAAGGCCCTTCGCGGCGACCCGATCCCCGTCTACGGCAAGGGCGAGAATATCCGCGACTGGCTCTACGTCGTCGACCACGCCGAGGCGCTGCACACCGTCATCGCCAAGGGCAAGCTCGGCGAGACCTACAACATCGGCGGCAACAACGAGCGCCGGAATATCGACCTCGTCCGCGTGCTCTGCGGCCTGCTTGATGAACTCCGCCCGCGCGCCGACGGCAAAAAATACGAATCCCAAATCACCTTCGTCACCGACCGGCCCGGCCACGACCTCCGCTACGCCATCGACGCCACGAAGATCAAACGCGAACTCGGCTGGACCCCGAAGCAGGACCACAACTCTGGCTTCCAGAAGACCGTGCAGTGGTATCTGGATAACCAGCCCTGGTGGCAGTCGATCCTCGACGGCAGCTACAAACTCGAAAGACTCGGACAAGCCTGAACCTCCCCATGAATCGCAAAGGCATCGTCCTCGCCGGCGGCTCCGGCACCCGCCTCTACCCGCTGACCATCGCCGTGAGCAAACAGCTCATGCCGATCTACGACAAGCCGATGGTCTATTACCCGATCTCGGTGCTCATGCTCGCCGGCATCCGCGAGATTCTACTCATCTCCACGCCGCAGGATCTCCCGCTCTTCCAACGCCTCCTCGGCGACGGCTCCCAGTTCGGCGTGACGTTTTCCTACGCCGAGCAGCCCCGCCCCGAAGGCCTCGCGCAGGCTTTCCACATCGCCGGCGACACGGGTTTTCTCACCGGCCGCGAATCCTCCGCCCTCGTCCTCGGCGACAACCTTTTCTACGGTTCCGAATTTGTCCACAGCCTCGAGCGCGCCACCGCGCAGTCGCAGGGTTCGACCATCTTCGGTTACCACGTTGCCAACCCCACCGCCTACGGCGTCGTTGAATTCGCCCCGGACGGCCGCGTCGTCTCGCTCGAGGAAAAACCCAAGCAGCCGAAGTCCAACTACGCCGTCCCCGGCCTCTATTTCTACGACGAGCAGGTCGTCGCGCTTGCGCGCAGCCTGAAGCCCTCCGCGCGCGGCGAGCTCGAGATCACCGACCTCAACCGCCTCTACCTCGAGCGCGGCCAGCTCCGCGTTGAACTCTTCGGCCGCGGCACGGCTTGGCTCGACACCGGCACGCACGACTCGCTCGTCGAGGCCGCGACCTTCGTCCATGTGCTCGAAAACCGCACCGGCCTGAAAATTGCCTGCCTCGAAGAGATCGCCTTCAAGAAGAGCTGGCTCGACCGCGCCGGGCTCGAGGAAAGCATCCGCCGGCTCGGCAAGTCCTCCTACGGCGATTATCTTCGCCGCCTGCTCGCCTGAGTTTCGGCGTGCGCGTCGTCGCGCGGCGGGCTACCAACATTGCCGGCCGCATGCAGGTCTCGTTCGTCATCCCGCTCTACAACGGTCTCGCCCTCACCCGCGAGTGCCTGCGCACGCTGCAGGCCACTCTGCCGGCCGGCCTCGCGTCTGAAATCGTCTTCGTCGACGACGGCTCCACCGACGGCACGCGCGCCTGGCTGGCTTCACTCGGCTCTCCCTGCCGCTCGCTCCTGAACGACCGCAACCTCGGCTTCGCCGGCGCCTGCAATCGCGGCGCCGCGGCGGCGACCGGCGAACTTCTCTTTTTCCTCAACAACGACCTAGTGCTCGAACCTGGCTGGTTTGGACCGATGTTCGACCTGCTCCGCTCGCACCCGGATGCCGGCCTCGTGGGCAACGTGCAACTTCACGCTGCTTCCGGCGAACTCGACCATGCTGGCGTGACCTTCGATGCGAAAGGCAAGCCCAGCCATGATCTCGCGCGGCCACTCCTCGCCCGCCTGCGCGGGTGGCGAGAAGTGCCGGCCGTGACGGGCGCGTGCTTTGGCGTGCACCGAAAGGTGTGGGAGAAACTCGGAGGATTCGACGACGGCTTCCGCAATGGCGGCGAGGATATCGACCTCTGCCTGCGTGCCCGCTCCGCCGGACTGCGGACGCTGGTCTCGTTGCGCAGCGTCGTGCGCCACCATGTCAGCGCCTCGGCCGGACGGAAACTGCGCGACGAACAGAATTCGCGCCGGCTGGCGCAACGCTGGCGACGCGAAATCGCGCCGCTCTCGGTGCGTGCGTGGAGCTCGCAATATCTGGCGAGCGTCTGGCATGGCGACATCGACCCACCAGATGTGCGCCTTGTCATGGAAGCACTCGGCGTGATGCTCGGCTTGTTCACGTCCACCTCACGAACGCTCGCCGGGGTCGAAGCCGCACTGGCGGTGGAGTTCGCGCGCTGGGAGCAGTTGCTCGACGGCGCCGCGGCGCCGCCCGAGCCGGTGTGCGGCCGCCCGGCTCAGCTCTGAGCGTTGCGCTCGACCGTTCGCACGACGGCCTGCGGCCGGCGGTTCACGGTGAGGAACATCCGGCCGACGTATTCGCCGACCAAGCCGAGCACGACAAGTTGGGTGCCGGAAAAAATGAGCAACGCCGCCATCAGCGAGCCCCAGCCAAAATCCGGACCGCGGTCGGTCAGCCAAAGATAAGCCACCACACCAAGTGCCAGCAGGCCGGCCGCCGCCATCAGCAGCCCGAGCAGTGTGGCGAGCCGTAGAGGCATGACCGAGAAATTCACGAAGGTGCTTGTCCAAAGACGCACCAGACGTCGGAGGGTATAACCACTCTGCCCCGCGTGCCGCGCCTCGTGCCGCACATCAAGCGCACCGATGTTCTGCGTGACCTGCAGAATCAGTCCGTCGATGTAGGGAAACGGCCCTTCATGCCGCGCCACTTCGCGCGCCACGAGCCCGGTCACGCAGCGAAAACTGGAAAGATAGAACCCGCGCGGCTTTTCGAGGACCAGGTCGGTCACACGGTTCGTGAGCCAGCTCCCGAAATTGCGGAAGAGGGAATGCTCCTTTTGCGCGTAATGTCCATAGACGACATCTTGTCCCTCCGCCTGCGCGCGTTGCCACAACCGCACGGCTTCCTCAGGCGGGTTCTGGCCGTCGTCGTCCAGGTTGACGACATGCGTCCCGCGCGCGAGGCGGTAGCCGGTGAGCACGGCATTGTGCTCGCCGAAATTTCGCGCGTGCTCGACGTAGATGACCGGCACGCGCACCTCGCGCAGCAAATCGCGGCAGACCTCGGCCGTGCGGTCGCGGCTGCCGTCGTTGACGAGGATGATCTCGTGTCCGCCCGCGATTTCCAGCGCCGCGATGCGCCGCACCAGCGGCCCGATGGTCTCGGCACTGAAATAAAGCGGGATGACAAACGAGAGCGCGGGTGACGCGGTGGACATGGATGGCACCTGCAACTCAGCAGCCGTCCCGGCGAGTGTCAACGCGGGCGAAAGTCTCGCCCGCTCACGCCGTGCGCTTGTGGCGGGTGACGAAGGCCGAGACCCAGATCGCCAGTTGGTAGAGGATCATCAG
>CAYYVB010000341.1:0-3741 GCA_964475035.1 uncultured Opitutaceae bacterium
AACCCGAGCACGCCGGTGATGTGCCTGGTCGGTTCGCTCCCGGCTACGCCACCGCCCACCCGTTCCTGCGCGCCACGCTGCCCGTCGCGCTGGCCATCGTCCTTTTTCTCCTCAACGATCCCCCGCGTTCGGATGCCGGCACTCCGCGCGGGCCGGTCACCTCCGAATCTGTTTCGCCATGAACCACTCCTCCCCTTCCTGCCACGCCCCCGCGCCGGGCCCAGAACACAATCATCCGCACGGCTCCGCGGCCCAAAACGCCGAGCCGGCGCCGGGCGAGCCCGTTTACATGGGCCTGCCGCACGAGCGCTACCTGCGTCCGAAGTTCTACCTCGCCGCCGCGCTCACGCTGCCTGTCCTCGTCCTCTCGATGGGCGAGATGATTTGGCCGCACTTCATCCACCAAATCGGGCCGCGCCTGTCCGGTTGGTTGCAACTGCTGCTCACGACACCGGTGTTCTTTTGGAGCGGCGCGCCGTTCCTGCGCCGGTGGTGGAAATCGCTCCGCGAGCGCGACCCGAACATGTTCACGCTCACCGTCACCGGCACGGGCGCGGCGTATTTCTACAGCGCGGCGGCGGTGTTCTTCGCCCCGTTCTTCCCCGCCGACTACCGCTCCGCGCACGGCATCCCGCTCTACTTCGAAGCGACGGCGTTCATCACGACCATTGTGCTCCTCGGCCAGATCCTCGAGCAACGCGCCCACGCCCGCACCGACGCCGCCATCCGGGCCTTGATGCAGCTCGCGCCGAAGATCGCGCACCGCGTCGCGACCGACGGCACCGAGGCCGACGTGCCGGTCGACAGCGTGCAACCGGGCGACCTCCTCCGCGTGCGCCCGGGCGAAAACCTGCCCGTCGACGGCGTGCTCACCAGCGGAGCCGCCGAGATCGACGAATCGATGCTCACCGGCGAACCGTTGCCCGTCACGCGCCAGAGCGGCGACAAGGTCAGCGCCGGCACGCTCAACACCACCGGATCCTTCGTCTATCGCGCCGAGCGCGTCGGCGCCGACACGATGCTCGCGCAGATCGTGCGCCTCGTGGAACAGGCGACCGAAAGCGAACCGCCGATCGCGCGGCTCGCCGACCGCGTCTCCGCGTGGTTCTTCCCCGTCGTGCTCGCGATCGCCGCGACATCGTTCCTCGCCTGGACCCTGTTCGCGCCGGACCGCGGCTGGCTCTACGGCCTGATCAACGCCGTGTCCGTCCTCATCATCGCCTGCCCCTGCGCCCTCGGCCTCGCGACGCCCGTGTCGCTCGTCACCGGCATCGGCCGCGGCGCGCAGGCCGGCGTGCTCGTCAAGGACGCCGCCGCGCTCGAGGCGCTGACGCACGCCACCACGCTCCTGATCGACAAGACCGGCACGCTCACAGCCGGCCGGCCGCAGGTGGTGGCGGTCGAGCCGATCGAGACGATGCCGGAGGACGAGCTCCTCGCGCTCGCCGCCTCCGCCGAGGCGCCAAGTGAGCACCCGCTCGCGCGCGCCATCGTCGGCGCCGCGCAGGCGCGCGGGCTCGCCCTCTCACCGGCGACGGATTTCCGCGCCGAGATCGGCGCCGGGGTTTCCGCCCTCGTCGACGGCCGCCGCGTGTGGGTCGGGCGCGACCGCCGCAAGCCGAAGGAAGAAACGGACGTGCCGCCGCGGATTCCGCCTGTCTTTCCGCCGCACGCCACCGTGGTCACCGTCGCCATCGGCGGCCAGCCCGTCGGACACCTCGCGCTCGCGGACCAGATCAAACCCACGACGCCCGCCGCCGTGCGCGAACTGCAACGGCTCGGCTTGCGCGTGTTCATGGTCACGGGCGACCGCACCGAGACCGCGCGGCAGGTCGCGGAAGAACTCGGCCTCGACGGTTTCCACGCCGAGGTCACGCCCGCCCGCAAGCAGGAACTCGTGCGCGAGCACCAGGCGCAGGAGGAGCGCGTCGTGTTCGCCGGCGACGGCCTCAACGACGCCCCGGCCCTCGCCGCCGCCGATGTCGGCATCGCGATGGGCACGGGCACCGATGTCGCGATGCACAGCGCCGGCCTCGTGCTCGTGAAAGGCGACCTGCAGGCGCTCGTGCGCGCCGTGCACCTGAGCCGGGCCACGCTCCGCAACATCAAGCAGAACCTCTTCTGGGCCTTCGCCTACAACACCGCCGGCCTGCCGCTCGCCGCGGGCGCGTTGTTTCCGCTCACCGGCTGGCTGCTCAACCCGATGTTCGCTGGGGCGGCGATGAGCCTCAGCTCCATCACCGTCGTCGCCAACGCCCTCCGCCTGCGCCGCGCCCGGCTCTGACCGCAAGGGGGCTGGCAAGTCGACGGAACCTGACTAGGTTCTCCGGCGTCACAACGTTCACCATGAACCTCCGGAAATTTCTCCCGCTCGCCCTCGCCGGCACGGCGCTGGTGTTCGCCGCCGGCTGCCAGACCGTCGAGACGCGCATCAAGGAAAACCCCGCGCTCTTCGCCAGCCTCGACGCCGAGACGCAGGCGAAGATCAAGCAGGGCATCGTCGATCTCGGCTACACCGAGGACATGGTCTATCTCGCCCTCGGCGCGCCGGATCAGAAACGCGAATCCCGCTCCGCCGCGGGCGTGCAGACGGTGTGGATCTACAACACCTACTTCGAGCGCTACGACGGCACGCGCTTCGTCGGCTACAACCGCCGCGTCTACTACGACGCGTATCTGAAGACCTATCGCGTCCACTACCTGCCGGTCTACGCCGACACGTATCGTCCCGAAGTCGAGGAACGCATCCGCGTCGTGTTCGAGGGCGGCAAGGTGACCGTGGTCGAGCAGACGAAGGGTTGAGGGCGCGCGATCGCGCAGTCGTTGATCCCGGCGCGCACGGAGTGCGCGCCCTACCTCAAGGCAGCGCAGCGCAACCTCTGGATCACTTTTCCGCCATCACGCGGCGCAAGGCTGGGCCGATCTTCCGCGCGAGGGTGCGGTTGGCGTAGCCGATCCAGGCGACCGGGCTCGTGGTGTCGAGCGGTGCGCGCAACGGCCGACCGTCCGGCCCGCGCACCAGACAGCCGGCGGCTTCGGCGATCAAGGCCACGCAGATGTCATAAGGATGACACGCCATCGCCGCGCCGCGCGCGAGGCCCAGCCGAGCGTAGGCGAGCGGCCGCAGGTCGGCGATGAAGCGATCGCGGCCCGTCATCAATTCGTAGAGCTGTCCGCCGGTGCTGAGATACTGGTCGTCGAAGACCGGTTGTCCGCCGCTGGCCCCGCTGACGCCGAGCGCGCGCCACAACGCCTCCTCGCGCGCGGCAAGCCAAGCCTTGGCCTCGGGTGTGAACTTCGCGAACGACGCGAAGCCGTGCGCCACGTCTCCCGCCCGCGAGGGCCGCGGCGTGAAACGCTGCCGCCGGCCCGTGCGGAGGTCGATCCGCTCGGCGCGCAGGCCGCCGCCGCGCACGGCGCTGAGCTGGTCGGCGAAACCGGCCTTGCTCACGGGCAGCTCGGTCATGGCGGCGACAAAGAGATCGGCGAGTGTGTTGCGCGTCCCACGCTGCGGCGCGAGCGCGGCGAGGCTCCAGGCGCTGCGCTTGTCGAACATCAGGCCGCGCGTGCCGTCGATCGGGTCGAGAATGAGCTTCCACCGCGTCGCGCGCACCGGCGTGCCGCGCGGAAAGGTGACGGGGCCGTGTTCCTCCAGTCCTTCCATCACGAGCTCGACCGGTTCGGAACGCGGCCAATGCGTCGCGAGCCATGCGAGCACGGCGGCCTCGCTGACCTTGTCGA
>CAYYVB010000342.1:0-3734 GCA_964475035.1 uncultured Opitutaceae bacterium
GTTCGAAGGCGGAATGGAGAACGAGACGGAGCGGCCCGTGGTCACGATTTGGTTCGGCAGCGGCGCGGGAAGCAGGGTGAGCACCGCCACGTCGGAGGTGAGCGTGCCGGCGCCGCTGGTGAGGCGGACCTGGTAATTGCCGGCGCGGGAGGCATCGACGTTGTCGAGCGTGAGCGAGGAACTCGTGGCACCGGCGATCGGCTGGCCGTTGAAGAGCCATTGGAAACCGCTGGCGGCGTCGGCATCGACGTTGAAGACGACGGTGGAGCCCGGCGTCGCGGGCAGGCTGCGCGGCGGACGGCGGATGGTGGGCGGCGGCGTGCTGCTGCCGGCGGCGAAGGCGAGGTTGAGGAGGACGGACGCGGCGTCGCCGCTGACGCCATCGACGGCGATATGGTAGGTGGTGCCGGCGGTCGTGGCGAAGGTCACGGAGCTGGTGCGGACGCTGGTGGTGTCGTTGTTGGCGGCGACTTGCGTGAGGGCGGAGACGGCGTTGCCGGTGTAGACGGCGAGGAGCGTGTCGAAGCGGCTGCCCTGCGTGGTGACGGCGGCGGTGCCGGCGGCAGGCGCGGTCCAGCGCCACCAGACGGAGCGGCCGCCGGCGTTGCCGGCGTGGGCGGGTTCGCCGGGCTCCTTGTTGGTGCCGACGTTCGAGCCCTCGAGCGCGAGCGGAAGGTCACCGGTGATGACGGTGGCGTTGGCGAAATTGTTGTTGGCCGGAACGACGCCGGGCACGCCGTAGAGGACCTGCACGCCGGCGATGTCGTCGGCTTGGAGCGCATCGGTGTTGCCCGAGCGGCTGTTCATGATGGCGGTGACGGTCTGCGGCGGGCTGGCTTCGTCGGGGTGATCGAGGCCGAGGACGTGGCCGAGCTCGTGGAGGCCGACGCGGCGGATGTCGAAGCGGTCGGGGTGGGCGGCGCGCGGGCCGCGGTAAGAGTCCCATGTCCATGCCGTGTTGAAGATCACGTCGCCCTCGGCGCGCGTGGTGCCGGTGACGCGCGTCAGGGCGACGGCGAGGACGTTCGACGGGAAGGCGGAGCCGTTGATGGTGTTGGCGAAGACGATCTCGTTGACGCCGTCTCCGTTCGTGTTGAGCCCCGGCGAGGCGACGCTGGGGGCGAGTTGGATGACGCCGAGACTGGCGTTCCAGTCGGCGATGGCCACCTGCATGCTGCTCGTGTAGGTGTGGCCGTCGATCAGCGGGCCGCTGACCGGCAGCTTGAGCACGACCGGCACGCTGCCGGGATTCCACGCGATGGGGAAGGGGCCGACGGAGTCGGCGATGAAGTCGAAGGCCGCCGCGGGCAGCGCGGCGAGGGCGAGTCCGGCGAGGAGGCGCGCGGCGGAGCGGAGATCATTTCGCATGTTGCTCGGCCTCCTGCGCGACGGCTTTGATGCGGGCGATGAAGTCCGCGGGACTGAGCGCGGCCGCGGGGTCCACGGCGCGTTGCTGGAGCGCGGCGGCGCCGCCGGTGGTCATCGGCAGGCTGACTTCGCGCACGGATTGGAGCGGCACGGCGTTGCTGCGCGCGACGTATTCGCGGCCGGACTTGGCGTCGCGCCGCACCGGGTAGCGGCCGTGCATCAGCGCGTAGAGCGGATAGAAGGTGCGGCCGTTGCCGCTGATGAAGAGGATGTCCTCGTCACCGACCCGGAAACGCGGCGCGCCGACGATGTGCAGCTCGTCGTCGCCGATGCGGCCGCCGAGCATCTCCAGTTCGAACACGGCGGGCGGCTCGCCGACGACGTTCTCGGTGACGCGGAGTTTGACGAAGGAGACGATGACGCGACCTTGCGGGCCGTCGCGATAGACGGAGCGAATGTCCTCGACCACGGCGCGCACGACATAGTCGGAGCCGGTGACGAGTTGCTCGAACTCCGGCGGCACGACGCTGGTGGCGCGGGCGGCAGGGAGCAGGGGAACGGCGAGGAGGAACAGCAGCGCTAGGCAGCGCGCGAGGGCGGAGCGGCGTCCGGCTTTCATGCGGCGGAAGATGCCACAGAAACGTCCGCGCGCAACCGTGTTGCGGCTGGCTTTGCCGGGGGTGCGGCGAATGCCGCGCGGGGCGCGGTGTGCCCGGAGGCGCGAGTTTTTCGGTCCGGCTGAAGCCGGACCTACGCGGTCACTTGGCCCAGGTGTCCTTCAGCGTGATCGTGCGGTTGAACACGAGGCGGCCGGGCGCGCTGTCCTTGGGATCGAGCGCGAAGTAGCCGAGGCGCTCGAACTGGAAACGATCCGCCGGCGTGGCTTCGGCGAGCGACGGTTCGAGCTTGGCGGTGACGACCTCGAGCGATTTCGGGTTCACGACCTTCAGGAAATCCTCCTCGGCGGCCGGTTCGGGCACGGTGAAGAGGCGGTCGTAGAGGCGGACCTCGGCGTCGACGCAACGCGCGGCGCTGACCCAATGGATCGTGCCCTTGACCTTGCGGTCGGCGTTGGGCTGGCCCTTGCGCGTCGTGAGGTCGGCGGTGCAGCGGAGCTCGGTGATGGCGCCGGTCGCGTCCTTCACGATCTCGTCGAGCTTGATGATGCAGGCGTATTTCAGGCGCACCTCGCCGCCCGGCTTGAGGCGGAAATACTTCGGCGGCGGCACCTCGGCAAAATCGTCGGACTCGATGAACACCTCGCGCGTGAGCGCGACGGGGCGCGTGGTGGGCGTTTCGCTCTGCGGGTCGTTGGTCGCCTCGCAGAGGACCTCTTCTCCCGGCGCGAGGTTGGTGAGGACGACCTTGATGGGCTTGAGGACGGCGAGCCGGCGCGCGGCGGCGCTGTTGAGGTAGTTGCGGACGACGTTCTCGAAGACGGCGGCCTCGGTGAGCGAGTCGAAACGCGTGACGCCGACGCTGGTGACGAACTCGCGCAGCGCGGGCGCAGGGATGCCGCGACGGCGGAGGCCGGAGATGGTCGGCATGCGCGGGTCGTCCCAGCCGGTGACGATCTTCTCGTTCACGAGCGTGAGGAGCTTGCGCTTCGAGACGAGGGTGTAGGCGAGGTTGAGCTTCGCGAACTCGTATTGGTGGGGCAGCGCGCGCGGTAGGTCGAGCGACTCGAGGATCCAATCGTAAAGCGGGCGGTGCACCTCGAACTCGAGCGTGCAGATGCTGTGCGTGATGCCCTCGAGGTAGTCGCTCAGGCAATGCGCGTAGTCGTAGAGCGGGTAGATGCACCAGCCGTCGCCGGCGTGGTGGTGCGGCACGTGGCGGATGCGGTAGAGGAGCGGGTCGCGCAACCAGACGTTCGGCGACGCCATGTCGATCTTCGCGCGGAGCGTGCGCGCGCCGTCGGGGAACTCGCCCGCGCGCATGCGCTGGAAGAGGTCGAGGTTCTCCGCGACGCTGCGGTTGCGCCACGGCGAATCCTTGCCGGGTTTCTCCGGTGCGCCGCGGTATTCGTCGGTCTCCTTCGGTGTGAGGTCGCAGACGTAGGCCTTGCCGCGTTTGATCAGCTCGACGGCGTAGTGGTAGAGCGCGTCGAAGTAGTCGGAGGCGAAGAAAGGTTCGACCGCGGGGGCGGACGAACCGGCGGAAGGCGGAAGGCTGAATGCGGAAGGCGAAACGGCCGGGAGGAAAAAGTCGGGTTTGCCGTTCGAGGTGACGGCGGAGGCGTGGGCGCCCTTGGCCTTGAAGCCGAGGACGTGGTCGGCCCAGCCGGCGATGAGCCATTGCACGTCGGCGGTGATGGAGTCGACGTATTCGACGTCCTCCTTGACCGGATTGGTGTCGTCGAAGCG
>CAYYVB010000343.1:0-3703 GCA_964475035.1 uncultured Opitutaceae bacterium
AAAATGGTGAACCATTTTCCACAACACCCTCGACACGCCTTCTCATGGAAGCCGCTAGAGCCAACGAGGTGGACTGTCACGGATCGTGCAGAGCCACGCTCCGCGCCAGTCCACCTCGTGGCTCACCTTTAACGATCGGCGGAAGACTAAAATGATTTCTGAGTCGCAAGAATACAGCACTGGACTGGTGGCGGTCGCGGCGATGCTAGCGCTCATTGTCCCCTTGGGTTCTTTCCACGTTTGGTCGTTCAAGAGAAGAGTCCGGCGTGGCGTTTATCTGCTGGTCTTGTTGCCGCTGCTTGTTGCTTTCGCCCTCGTGCCAGTGATCGTAGGAGACCCTAAATTTGGACTGATTCAGGTTTGGTGGGCCTACATGGTCATATTTTCGCCCGGCTTCTATGAGACTGACGGACTGCTGGCTCTTTACTTCATGTGTTACGGGCTCGCTGTAGCCCACAACGTTCTGAGTGTTTTAATCGCGAGCTGGATTGCGAAAAGGAAAGAGCCGATCCAGCAGCCACAGCAGCAACGCCCTTGATCTCACCTGATTCGATGATGTCACCTCCGCTCAAAATGGCCCAGTCATTCAAAAGAGACGGCTTGCCCGCTCGACGGGCGTGGCTGATCTGAGTCGATCGGCGGAAGAAAGATGACCGGCGAGAAAGAGAGTGAACACAAAGGTTGGACGATCTTCTTCGATAAGAACGTTCACATGTATTGTCACGCGCTTGCCGCTTCGAAGGGCGATCAGCTGTTTCAGATTCCGTGCGAGGATATTCCTCTCGGTGACGGTTTAGTAGGCATATGGCCTTATGAGCTAGGTTTGAGCGGTCCGGTGTATTCCGAGCTTATCGCCGCTCTCCACGATTGGGCTCGTGCGAGTGGTCTACGCTACAGAATTTATGTGACCCGAGATTGCTTCGAGCCAGCGGAGACCAAGGGAGACCAGACACCATGAAGAAAGAGCCGATCCAGGCGGCAGAGACAACGCGCGGGAAGTGACCGTCATTCGCATGGCCCAGCTCCGCTCAGCATTTCCCGTAGTTCAAAAGGGTTCACTGAACGCTCGCCCGCGCGTGTCTCACCTTTAACGTTCGGCAAAACCCTTTTTCCTGTGCGACTTCGCAAGCTAGTGCTTTTGCCCTTTGCGCTTTCCATCGCCGTCCTGTGCGGGGCCAAAGAGTATAATCTGAACATCGCAGTCGCGGCCGCATCGAAGGCGATGCCCGCCGGAGCTCCCGAGAAATATCCATTGTATGCTCTCTGGAAACCAGAGGACAAATTCAATAAGCAGCTCTTGGAGTTCTTGCGCGCAGGGAAAGGCAGCACTGCGTATTTTGTGATCGTCTCGCCAAAGACCGAGTATGTTCGAGAGGCACTTTCGCGCGCGATGATGCGGGCGAAGAAAGAGAAGTTCACCGGTCTTCATCTGATCATAGTCGGCGACGTGATTGCGCCTGAATTGTTCGACGATTTTCTCAAGGACCGAGGAATTATTGTGAGCTATGCTGCCTACTGAGAAGCAGCCGAACCACTCGCCAGAGCCAATGTCGGTGCTGCGCACCGCCATGGCTCATCTGTAACGTTAGGCGGAAGAGGGCTTAAGACCCGAAGCGCGTCGGACCGTTTGCTGACTGCTGAGTCTGTCGCCGCGAGGGATGCTCGATCCGAGGCGCGGCGAGGCGGTGTGGTCAGGCGCTGGTTCGATCGCTGTGCTCACAGCGGGTTTCGCGTTGCAGCTAGCGGATGATCGGGGCGTAAAGCCCCTCCTGCAGCTTCACTCCTGGAACGCGCGGTCAGCCGAGGATGCGTTTGATCTCGGCGAGGGTGCGGTCGGTGGCGCCGCGGTTGGCGGCGCTCCACTCGCGGGCGGCGGCGGCGAGGGCTTCGCGCTGGGCGGTGTCGGCGAGGAGTTCCACGGCGGTGCGCACCAGATGCAGCGGCGTCTCCACGCGACGGACGGCGGCGGCCTCATTGAGCGAGCGGATGATGTCGCGGAAGTTCGTCATGTGCGGGCCGTGCAGCACCGGCTTCCCGAGGATCGCGGCCTCGACCGGGGTCTGGCCGCCGTCGTGCGGGGGCAGGCTCTTGCCGACGAAGACGAGGTCGGCGAGCTGCGTGAGGGCGCGCAACTCGCCCGTGGTGTCGCCGACGGCGACATCGACCGGATCCGGCGCAGGGCCGGCGGAGCGGAAGTGAAAATTGAAACCGCTGCCGGCGAGCAGGGCGCGGAGTTCCCCACGGCGTTCGGCGTGGCGGGGGACAAGGAGGAGCGAGACGGCGAGTCCGCGCGCGCGGGCCTGGCGGAGCGCCTCGAGCAACGCCTCCTCCTCGCCGGGCCAGGTGGAGGAACCGAGCAGGACGAGGCCGGACGCGGGCAGCCCGACGGCGCGGCGCAACGCGTCCTTCGCGGCGGCGTCGAGGAGCGGGATGGCGACGTCGAGCTTGAGGTTGCCGGTGGTGACGAGCTTGGCGGCGGGGAAGCCGAGGGCGCGGAGGCGTTGTTCGTCGCGCTTCGCGGCGCAGAGGAACTTCGCGACGCTGCGCGCGGTGGCGCGCACGGCCCAGGCGAACTTCGCCGAGCGGCGGAAGCTGCGGTCGGAGAGGCGGGCGTTGACGCAGAGGACGGGCACGCCGTGGCGCTGCGCGGCGTGGATGTGTTCGGGCCAGCGTTCGCCTTCCATGAGGAGGCAGAGGTCGGGCTGAACGCGGCGCCAGGCGCGGGCGCTGCAGGCCCAGAAATCGAGCGGGAAGTAACCGATGCCGACGGTGAGCGCGGCGTATTTTTCCTGCGCGAGCCGGTAGCCGGTGCTGGTGGTGGTGGTAAGGTAGATCTCGAGGCCGGCGCGGCGGAGGCCGTCGAGGAGCGGGCCGATGGCGAGCATCTCGCCGACGCTGACGGCCTGCACCCAGACGCGTTTCGCCCCGGGCGCCTTGGGCGGCAACGGCGGCACCTCCCCGAAGCGATGGCTGAACCCGCTCGCATAGCCCCCGCGCTTCCGCATCCGCCAGAGATAATACGGCGCGGCGAGAAGGAGCGCGGGGAGGAAGAGGAGGCGGTAGACCCAGATCATGGTGCGGACCTCCGGAGCGGAAGGCGGAACGCGGAAGGCGGAAGGCTTTTGTCCGCGGACGGTTTCAGACGACGATAGAGTCCAGAGGCGAGCGAGATCACGACTTGGACCTGAGCCAAGAGTTCGTTGAGTTCCGCCTCGTTGATGTAGCCTTCATCGAACGCCAGATAGGCATCCGAGGCTACTTCCGCGGCGGAACCGTAGGAGATCTCGACGAATTGCGCGAAATCGGCATCCGAGTTGCGCCCGCTGCCTTCGGCGATGTTGGCACAGACGGAGCGCGCGGAGCGTCGCATCTGCGAAACGAGCCCGAACAATTCGTCCTTCGGAAAGCGCCGCACCAACCGCGAGACCATGCGGTAGAGCTTGCGCCCCTCCTGCCAGACTTCGAGGCGGAGGAAGCGCAATTGACTGCCGGCTTTAGCCACGGGAGTGGAGGTTAGGTCAATGCGTTCGGCACTCTCCAAAGGGCTCTCGACATTTTGGCGTTCAGCATTCCGCCTTCAGCCTTCCGCGAGCGGCGCCAGCCGCTCACTTCCCGAGCACCCAGCTGAAGATCAGGGGGGCGACGATCGTGGCGTCGGACTCGACGATGAACTTCGGGGTCTTTTCGCCGAGCTTGCCCCAGG
>CAYYVB010000344.1:0-3678 GCA_964475035.1 uncultured Opitutaceae bacterium
CCCCAAGACACATCGAAGGATGGATTACTGCCCGTGCAGGGTAATTACGGAGCCCTGCTTTCGTATCGGAAGGCGGAGCTGGTCTACGATCTCACGCAGGTATTTTGCGCCCGCTTCCTCAAACGCGGCGACCGGACCATTGATCAGATGGTGCAGGCCGCTCGCTCGGGAAAGCAGAACATCGCCGAAGGCGCAAAGGCCTCGAAAGTCTCCACAGAAATGGAGATCAAGCTGGTCGGTGTGGCGCGCGCCAGTTTGGAGGAATTGCTGATCGATTACGGGGATTACCTGCGCACCTGCCGCGCGCCGGCTTGGGCGAAGGACTCGCGCGAGGCCCGCTACGTGCGCAACCTCGGCCGTAATCCGGAGCTGTGCTTCGAGGATATCCGTCCGCTGGCGGAGAGCCGGACCGGTCCGGTGGTGGCGAATATCGCCCTGTGCTTTATCCATCAGGCGAACTATCTGCTCGATCGGCAGCTCCGTCGGCTGGAGGAGGATTTCCTGCGGCACGGTGGTATTCGCGAACGCATGACGCGCGCGCGGATCGAAAGCCGCAGAAAGCAATAGGTTCTATAGGTCACATAAGACCTATAGGACCTATAAAACAGAGCCCGCTGCTCAGAGCTGCGCGAGGATGGCGTTCAGCGTCGCGCTCGGGCGCATCGCGGCGGAGGCCTTGGCGTCGTCGGGCTGGTAGTAGCCGCCGACGTCGGCGGGTTTGCCCTGCACGGCGAGGAGCTCGGCCACGATCTGCGGCTCGGCCGCGGTGAGCTGGGCCGCGATCGGGGTGAAGCGCTGCTTCAGCTCGGCGTCGGCGTTCTGCGCGGCGAGCTCCTGCGCCCAGTAGAGCGCGAGGTAGAAGTGGCTGCCACGATTGTCGATCGTGCCGAGTTTGCGTCCGGGCGACTTGTCGTTCTCGAGGAACTTGCCGTTCGCGGCGTCGAGCGTGTCGGCGAGGACCTTGGCCTTCGCGTGCTGAGCGACGATGCTCAGGTGCTCGAACGACGCAGCAAGAGCGAAGAACTCGCCGAGGCTGTCCCAGCGCAGATAATTTTCCTGATGGAACTGCTCGACGTGCTTCGGGGCGGAACCGCCGGCGCCGGTCTCGAAGAGGCCGCCGCCGTTCATCAGCGGGACGATCGAGAGCATCTTCGCGCTCGTGCCGACCTCGAGGATGGGGAAGAGGTCGGTGAGGTAGTCGCGGAGGACGTTGCCGGTGACGCTGATCGTATCGAGGCCCTTGACGATGCGCTCGAGCGAGAACTGGCACGCTTGGGCCGGAGGGAGGATGCGAAGGTCGAGGCCGGTGAGGTCGTGCTGCTTCAGGTAGGTTTCCACTTTGGCGATGAGCTGGGCGTCGTGCGCGCGGGCCTTGTCCAACCAGAACACGGCAGGCGTGTTGCTGAGGCGGGCACGGGAGACAGCGAGCTTCACCCAATCCTGCACGGGGGCGTCCTTTGTCTGGCAGGCGCGCCAGATGTCACCGGCGGCGACGGTGTGCGCGAGGAGTTCATTACCCGCCTCGTCGACGACTCGGATCGTGCCGGCGTCGGGGGCGACGAAAGTCTTGTTGTGCGAGCCGTATTCCTCAGCGGCTTGCGCCATGAGGCCGACGTTGGGGACGGAACCCATCGTCTTCGGGTCGAGCGCGCCGTGCTTTTTGCAGAAGTCAATCGTGGCGGCGTAGACGCCGGCGTAGGAACTGTCGGGGATGACGCAGAGCGCGTCCGCGAGCTTGCCGGCGCGGTCATACATCTTGCCGCCGGCGCGGATCATCGCGGGCATCGAGGCGTCGATGATGACGTCGGAGGGGACGTGGAGGTTCGTGATGCCTTGGTCGGAGTTGACCATGGCAACCTGCGGGCCGGCCACGTAGACGGCTTGGATGTCGGCTTCGATCGCGGCCTTCTGGTCGGCGGGAAGCTTCTGGAGTTTTTCGACGAGGTCGCCGAAGCCGTTGTTCAGGTCGACGCCGAGTGTAGCGAAGGTCGCGGCGTGTTTCGCGAGGAGATCCTTGAAGAACACGCGCACGCAATGGCCGAAGAGGATCGGGTCGGAGACCTTCATCATCGTGGCCTTGAGGTGGAGCGAGAAGAGCACGCCGTCGGCCTTGGCGCGCGCGATCTGCTGCTCGTAGAACGACACGAGCGCGGCTTGGCGCATGACCGTGGCATCAAGGATCTCACCGGCCTTGAGGGAGAGCTTCGGGAGCAGGACCTTCACCGTGCCATCGGCGCCGACGAACTCGATCTTCGCGGTCGTCGCGGCGGTGAGGGTGAGGGACTTCTCGTTGGAGAAGAAATCATCGTGGCCCATGGTGGCGACGGAGGTCTTCGAGTCCGGCGACCACTTGCCCATGGAATGCGGGTGCTTGCGGGCGTAGTCCTTGACGGCTTTCGGGGCGCGGCGATCGGAGTTGCCTTCGCGGAGGACTGGATTCACGGCGGAGCCCTTCACCTTGTCGTAGCGCGCCTTGATGTCCTTCTCGGCGTCGGTCTTGGGCGTCTCGGGATAATCCGGCACCTTGAAACCGTGTGCCTGGAGTTCGGCGATGGCCTCCTTCAACTGCGGCACGGAGGCGGAAATGTTGGGCAGTTTGATGATGTTGGCCTCGGGCTTGAGCGTGAGGGCGCCGAGTTCGGCGAGGTGGTCGGGGCTCTGGCCGAAGGCGGAGAGGATGCGGCCGGCAAGGGAGATGTCGCGCGTCTCGACGGCGATGCCCGCATGCCTGGTGAAGGCCTGCACGATTGGGAGCAGCGAGTAGGTGGCGAGCGCTGGCGCTTCGTCTGTGATAGTGTAGATGATGGACGGCTTCGACATGGGAGGAAGGGAGTCTGAGGTGCGGATGCGGGATCCGGACGGGATCGATGAAGCTGCCACGCTAGGGCGGCACGCGGAAGCCGGTCAAAGGCAAACCCCGCGCACGCCTTGCTCAGAGGCACGCGTGATATTTTTCATGCGCCGCCCTTAAGCTGGGCTGATGGACTCCCCGATGGGGTGGACCGAGTTGAACCCCAAAACCACGGCATTGGCGGTCCGGGATGCCGGGAGATCGACCGTGAACGTCGCCTCCCAGTCGTTGGCTTCTTCAACATCGACCAGCACCTGCGCGAGTCGCCAGGCCGCGCCCTCGTCCGCAAGGTGCGTGTGCTTGGCGGAGCGGCCCTCGGGATCGAGGCGGAAACGGCCTCGGGCCTCCGCGTAAGCCGTGAAAGCACGTTCGATGCGCCTCGCTTCGGTTGCGACCGTATCGGCGCCCACGCCGCCGAGCCGCCCGGCGCAGGCCTCCCAATCCCGCGCGGCCGCATCCTGCAGAAATCCCAGCACCGCCGTGCGCACCAGCCGCGTGAAGGCCGCGCGGTCGCGCGTGACGTCAAACGAAGCCGGGCGCGCCGGCTTGTCGGTCGTGTCGGCGGCGATGAAGTCGGGGTTGCGCAGCCTTTCCCATTCGTCGATCAGGCTCGAATCGATACCGCGGATCAGTTCGCGGAAATAATCCTCCATCTCGACAACCGGCTCGGTCTTCGCCGCCTCGGGCACCGTCTGCGCGAGCACCTTGTAGACCTGCATCAGGTGACGCAGCAGCAGACCTTCGCTGCGTTCGAGGCCGTAGTCGCGGGTGTAGTCGGCGAACGACAGGTAGCGCTCGAACATCTCGCGTGCGATCGACTTCGGCCG
>CAYYVB010000345.1:0-3664 GCA_964475035.1 uncultured Opitutaceae bacterium
CGCCGATGACTCCCGAAGTTCCCGCCCCGTCCGCTCCGGCCCGTCACGCGCTGGAGGAATTGCCCCAGCTCCGCGCCGCGGTGCGCGCGCTGGGCGCGCGGCTGGGTGAGGTTATCGCGCGGCTGGAAGGGACGCCGACCTTGCGGCTCGTGGAGGAGCTGCGTCATCGCGCCAAAGAGAGTCGTGCGGGCGACGGCGCGGCCTCGGCGCGGCTCGCGGCGCGAGTGCGCCGGCTGACTCCGGCCACGGCGCTGAACCAAGCGATGGCGTTCACGCTGTTCTTCGAGTTGGTGAACTTGGCCGAGGAGAATTTCCGCGTCCGCCTGCTGCGCGCGCGCCGGGCCGACGCGGGTGCGCGCAAGGAATCCATCGCGGCCGCGATCGCCGAGCTGAAGCGCCGGCGCGTTCCCGCCGCGGAGGTCCGGCGCCTGCTCGATCGTCTCGCCATCGAACTCGTCTTCACCGCGCATCCGACGGAGGCCAAGCGCCGGACCTTGCTGACCAAGCTCGCCGCCTTGGCCGAAGTGTTGCGCCAGACGCCGGTCGACGCCATCGCCGAGAGCCGTGAGATCGAGCGGGAAATCGTTTCGCTCTGGCTGACCGATCGCGGGCGGCCGGCGCCGCCGACCGTGGTCGACGAGGCACGCACGGGACTCTGGTATTTCGAGCGCACGCTTTACCGAGTGTTGCCGGAGATACAGGCCGACTTGGAAGCCGCGCTCGCGCAGCATTACCCGGGTCTGCGCGCGCCGCGCGGTTGGCTGCGGTTCGGGTCGTGGATCGGCGGCGATCGCGACGGCAATCCTTTCGTCACCGCGCCCGTGACGCGCACGGTGCTGGGGTTGCAGCGTGAACTCGCGTTGACGGCGATGAAGCGCAGCCTGCAACGCCTCGCCTGGGCGCTCACCGTCTCGACGTTGCGCGAACCGGCTTCGCCGCAGGTCTCTCGGCTCGCGCGCGAACTGGGTCGTGGGGTGGGAGAGTGGAGCGAAATCCGCGACCGGCACGCGCAGGAGCCATACCGGCAACTGATCTATGTGCTGCGCGCGCGGTTGAGCGACGACGCCCATACGTTGACGGAAGCGGAGTTAAAGCGCGCGCTCGCCACGATTGAAGCCAGCCTGCGCGGCAGCCGCGCTGCGGTGCTGGCCGACGGCGTTTTGCAGGAAGTTGCGAACCGCGCGGCGACGTTCGGCTTGCATGCGGCGGCGCTCGACACGCGGCAGCACTCGGCGGTGCATGCACGCGCCGTGGCGGAGTTGCTGGGACGGAAGGATTATCCTGACCTGCCGGAGCACGGGAAGCGACGGTTGCTCGCGCGGGCGATCGCGCACCGTGCGCGCTCGCAACCCGGTCCGGAAGCCACGACGGCGCTCGCGACGCTGGCGGCGTTGCAGGAAGCTTCACCGGCCGCGCTCGGGATCTACATCGTGAGTATGACGGCGGACGTGTCCGATCTGCTCGAAGTCGTCTGGTTGCAGACGATCGCCGGCACGGCGCTGCCGGTGGCGCCGCTCTTCGAGACGTTGGACGACCTGCAACGGGCGCCGGTCGTGCTTGATGAACTTTGGCGCGATCCGACGTATCGCCGCTGGCTGCGTCGCTCGGGCGATCACCAGCACGTGATGCTCGGGTATTCCGACTCGAATAAGGACGCCGGATATCTCGCGGCGAACTGGGCACTGCACGAGGCGCAGGAGCAGATCGCGGCCGTCGCGCGGCGGCACGGCGTGCGGTTGACGCTGTTCCACGGTCGCGGCGGCAGCATCGCGCGCGGCGGTGGTCCGGCGGCGAAGGCCGTGCTCGCGCAACCGGTCGGCTTGCGCGACGGCGGCATTCGCGTGACGGAGCAGGGCGAGGTGCTTTCGACGCGTTATCACGACCCCGACATCGCGCACCGCGTGCTCGAGCAGATGAGCTACGGCGTCATTCTCGGTGCGCACGTCGCCCGGGCGAAGCGGCGGACGGCGCTCGACCCGGTGTGGCGCGCGGCGATGGACGCGATGGGCGCGCACAGCACGGAGGTCTATCGCGCGCTCGTGCATGATCCGGAGTTCCTCGTCTTCTGGCAGCAGGCGACACCGATCGATGAGATCGGCGAATTGAAGCTCGGGTCGCGCCCGTCGTATCGCAAGGAGGGTCCGCGCACGCTCGCCGACCTGCGCGCGATCCCGTGGGTGTTCTCGTGGATGCAGAGCCGCTACAACCTGCCGGGCTGGTTCGGGCTGGGCTCGGCGCTGGAGCAGGCGGCGGCAGGCGAGGGCGGGTTGGAGCGGTTGCGCGCGATGTATCGCGACTGGCTGTTTTTCCGGCAGCTGATCGACAACACACAGCTCACGCTCGGCAAGGCCGACCTCGGCATCGCGCGCGTCTATGCGGGGCTGGTGTCAGATGCGGCGTTGCGGGAGCGGATTTTCGCGCGCATCGCAGCGGAGTTCCGGCGCACGGAGAAATGGGTGCTGGCGGTCGCAGGGCAGGAGAGGCTGCTCGGCGGCGAGCCGGTGCTGGCGAACTCGATCCGGCTGCGGAATCCCTACATCGATCCGCTGAACTACCTGCAGGTGGAAATGCTGCGCCGGCTGCGCGCGGGCGGGCTGTCGGCCGCACAGCGCCGCGAGGCGAAGCGGGTGATCGAGATCACCGTGAATGGCATTGCGGCCGGGTTGAAGAATACGGGCTGAGGCGGACCGGCGTCTGGGTCTGACGGCGCGCTTGGAGTCCGGCGGGGTCTGAGCAGGCGGGACGCCTGCGCTACTTTACTTCTTCTTCCCGTTTTTCTGCACGATGTTCAGGTAGGTCTTGGCGAGCATCTGTGACTCGTAGAACTCGACCAGGCGCACGCCTTCGCGCGGCTTGATGAGGTCCTTCTTCGTCGCGTGGTCGATCTGCTGCTTCACACGGCGGCAGAGTTCTTCCCACTGGTATTGGACGCCCTCGATCACGTCGGCGACGCGCGAGCCGGCGAGCGCCTCCTCGATATAGAAGCCGTTGGGCTCGTCGTCCTCGAGGAAGACATGGACCTCGTTCACGCGGCCGAAGAGGTTGTGGAGGTCGCCCATGATGTCCTGGTAGGCGCCGGTGAGGTAGATGCCGAGGTAGTACGACTGCCCGTGCTTGAGCGGGTGGAGCTGGAGGTAGTCCTTCTGGTCCTGCAGGTCGATGAAGCTGCCGATCTTGCCGTCGGAGTCGCAGGTGATGTCGACGAGGATGGCGTTGACGCTGGGCTTTTCGGTGAGGCGGTGCAGCGGCGTGACGGGGAAGAGCTGCTTGAGCGCCCAGGAATCGAGGAGCGACTGGAAGACGGAGAAGTTGCAGACGTATTGGTCGGCGAGGAGCTTCTTGAGGTCGTGGAGTTCCTCGGGCTGGTAGCCGGCCTTGTTGCCCTCGCGGTCGATCTGCTCGCAGATCTGCCAGAAGAGCTGCTCGGCGGCGGCGCGGTTCTCGAGGTCAAGGTAGCCGAGGTTGAAGAGCGAGAAGGCCTCCTCCTTCTTCTGGAGCGCGTCGTGGTAGCGCTCGAGGCGGCCGAGCTTGGCCTTGTTCTTCAGCAACACCTCCATGTCGGTGACGACCTTGTGCTTCGACTTCGGCTGGTGCTGCTTGCCGAGGGATTCGCGCTTGTTGATGCGCTCGAAGACCTCGACGACGAGCATGGAGTGGGGGGCGG
>CAYYVB010000346.1:0-3084 GCA_964475035.1 uncultured Opitutaceae bacterium
GCCATGTCCACTCTGACCGAGAAAAAATCCGCCCGTCCCGCCAAGCGCTCTGCCGGCCGCCCGTTGCCCGAGCTCATCTTCGGCGACCTCTGGGAATTCGACCCCGCGCCCGAGACGGCCGACCCGAAGCTCAAGCCGCGCTACGGCCTCTTCATCGGCGGCGAATTCGTCGCGCCGAAGAGCGGGAAGTATTTCGACACCATCAACCCGGCCACCGAGCAGAAGCTCGCCGAGATTCCGCACGCCAACGCCGCCGACGTGGATGCCGCCTACGCCGCCGCGACGAAGGCCTTCGCCACCTGGGGCAAGCTGCCGGGCAAGGAGCGCGCGAAATACATCTTCCGGATCGCGCGCCTGCTGCAGGACCGCGCCCGCGAGTTCGCCGTCGCCGAGACGCTCAACGGCGGCAAGCCGATCAAGGAGTCGCGCGACTTCGACGTGCCGATGGCCGCCGCGCATTTCTTCTACCACGCCGGCTGGGCCGACAAGCTCGACTACGTCGCCCCGGGCCGGAAGGTCGCGCCCCTCGGCGTCGTCGGCCAGGTCATCCCGTGGAACTTCCCGCTCCTCATGCTCGCGTGGAAGCTCGCGCCCGCGCTCGCGATGGGCAACACGATCGTCATCAAGCCGGCCGAGACCACCTCGATCACCGCGCTCAAGCTCGGCGAGATCATCGCCGAGGCCGGCCTGCCGGCGGGCGTCGTCAACATCGTCACCGGCTTCGGCGACACCGGCGCCGCGATCATGAACCACCCGGCCGCGGTGAAGGTCGCGTTCACCGGCTCGACCGAGGTCGGCAAGATCATCATGCGCTCGCTCGCGGGCACGGACAAAAAGATGACGATGGAGCTCGGCGGCAAGGCGGCCAACATCGTGTTCGACGACGCGCCGCTCGACCAAGCCGTCGAGGGCGTCGTCAACGGCATCTTCTTCAACCAGGGCCACGTCTGCTGCGCCGGTTCGCGCCTGCTCGTGCACGAGCCCATCGCCGAGCGTTTCCTCGCCAAGCTCAAGACCCGCATCCGCACGCTCCGCGTCGGCGACCCGATCGACAAGAACACCGACATCGGCGCCATCAACTCGCGCGAGCAGCTCACGCGCATCGAGAAGCTCGTCGCCAGCGGCGTGAAGGAAGGCGCCGAGCTCTACCAGCCGCCGTGCCGCCTGCCCGCGAAGGGATTTTTCTTCAAGCCGACGATCTTCTCCGGCGTCTCGATGAGCCACCGCATCGCCCGCGAGGAGATCTTCGGGCCCGTGCTCAGCGTGCTGACCTTCCGCACCCTCGAGGAGGCGGTCGAGAAGGCCAATAACACCGCCTACGGCCTCAGCGCCGGCGTGTGGACCGACAAGGGTTCGCGCATCCTGAAGATGAGCACGGAGCTGAAGGCCGGCGTCGTCTGGGCGAACACCTACAACAAGTTCGACCCCACCTCGCCCTTCGGCGGCTACAAGGAATCCGGCTTCGGCCGCGAAGGCGGCCGCCAGGGCCTGCTCGATTACTGCAAGCTCGTCTGAATGGTTTGAACCACAGATGAACACAGATGCACACAGATACGACGGACCTCACGCGCAACTGACGTTCGCGATCATCGGGTGTGCCATGGAGGTGCTGAACGAATTGGGTGCCGGCCTGCACGAGAAGCCCTACGAGAACGCCTTGGTGGTGGAGTTCAAGTTGCGCGGCATTGCCCACGAGCAACAGCGCCGGTTTCAAGTGGCCTACAAGGGAGAACTGGTCGGCGAATACGTTCCCGATCTCATCGCGGAAAACTCGGTGATCGTGGACACCAAGGTCATCGACCGAATCACGGACGTCGAACGTGGGCAGATGCTGAATTATCTGAAAATCACCGGGCTCAAGGTTGGCCTGATCATCAACTTCAAGCGTCCGAAACTCGAATGGGAGCGCATGGTGCGCTGACTCATCTGTGTGCATCTGTGTCCATCTGTGGTTAAAACCTCTCTCCAGCCTCCCCCGGAAGAATGTCCCGTCTGCGGTGCCGCGGTGCCGCGCGCGGCGCTGGCCTGCCCGGAGTGCGGGGCCGACGAGCGCTCGGGCTGGAACGAGGACGCCACGCGCTACGACGGGCTCGATCTGCCGGACGAGGCGTTCGAGGACGGCGACGCGGCCGCGCATCGCCCGCGCCCTCCGCGTCGCGCCGCCTCGCGCTCCGGCCTGCACCCGCTCTGGGTCGCCGTCGGCGTCGTCACCTTGCTCGCGTTGATTTTCCCCTTCGTTTTTCGCCGCTGAATTTACCCCGCATGTCCGCCGCCGCCTACCGCACCACCCCCGAGAACATCAAGGGCATGCCCCCCGGCATCCCTTACATCATCGGCAACGAAGCCGCCGAGCGTTTCAACTTCTACGGGCTCCGCGCCATCCTCGTCATCTACATGACGCAATACCTCATGGGCCCCGGCGGCACGCTCGCGCCGATGAGCGAGAACGAGGCGAGCAAGTGGTATCACCTCTTCGTCAGCGCCAACTACTTCCTGCCTGCGCTCGGCGCGATCGTGGCGGATGTGTTCTTCGGCAAATACCGCACGATTTTCTGGCTCTCGCTCGTCTATGCGGTCGGGTGCGTGGCGCTCGCCACCGACCACACGCGGCTCGGGCTGGCACTCGGGCTCGGGCTCATCGCGTTCGGCGCCGGCGGCATCAAGCCCTGCGTCTCCTCGCACGTCGGCGACCAGTTCGGCCCGTCGAACCAGAACCTCCTCTCGCGCGCGTTCGGCTGGTTCTACTTCTCGGTCAACGCCGGCTCGCTCATCTCGATCCCGCTCACGCCGATCCTCCTGGCGAAATACGGCCCGAAGTGGGCCTTCGGCATCCCCGCTGCGCTGATGGTGCTCGCCGTGTTCATCTTCTGGGCCGGGCGCAACAAGTTCATCCACGTGCCGCCGGCCGGGAAATCGTTCTTCAAGGCGACGTTCAACCGCGACACCGGCAAGGCGCTCGGCAACCTCGCGTTCATCTTCGCGTTCATGGCGGTGTTCTGGTCGCTCTGGGACCAGTGCGGCAGCACCTGGACGCTGCAGGCGGAGAAGATGGACCGCGAGATCTTCGGGATCGAGATCCTCTCC
>CAYYVB010000346.1:3094-3629 GCA_964475035.1 uncultured Opitutaceae bacterium
CGCGTGGATCGACCAGATGATCGCCGCCGGCGGCCGGCCGGGCATCGTGTGGCAGTTCCCCGCCTACGTGCTCCTCTCCGCGGGCGAAGTCATGGCGTCGATCACGGCGCTCGAGTTTGCCTACACGCAGGCGCCGAAGCACCTCAAGGCCGTCGTCCAGGCCGTGTATCTGCTCTCCGTTTCCGCCGGCAACCTCTTCACCGCCGGCGTGCAATGGTTCATCGCCAACCCCGACGGCACCTCGAAGCTCAGCGGCCCGGCCTACTTCCTCTTCTACGCCGTGCTCGCGATGGTCGCCGCCGGCCTCTTCGCCCTCGTCGCCCGCAACTACCGCGACCGCTCGCAGCTCCAGTCCGACACCCCGGCCGCGACGTGATCTCTCAGCCACGAATGAATACCAATAAACACGAAGCGCCGCGCGGCCGGCGACTCTCCGGCGATTCATTCGTGTTCTTTAGTGTCCATTCGTGGTTCCAACACCTCCTCTTCCTGCCATGACCCGACTCCCCGTCACCAAAACGCCCAAGTGCTACGT
>CAYYVB010000347.1:0-3621 GCA_964475035.1 uncultured Opitutaceae bacterium
GAGTTGAGCGCGGCGCCTTTCCAGAGGTTGTCGCCGCTGACCCAGAATGAGAGGCCGTTGTCGAGCGCGGTGTCCAAGCGCAGACGGCCGACGCCGCAAGCCTCGCGCCGGCTGAAGTCGAGCGGCGTCGGATAAACCTTGTTCGCCGGATCGTCGACCAATTCGGCCCCCGCAGACGCCGCGATCGCCGCCCGTGCCGCGGAGAGGTCCACCGGGCGCTCAAATTCCGCATTCACGGCGACTGAGTGTGCGCGCACGACCGGCACGCGCACGCAGGTCGCGGACACCTTCAGCGCGGGCAGGCCCATGATCTTGCGGCTCTCCTCGCGCATCTTCGTCTCCTCGCCGGTGTAGCCGTCGGCGCCGAAGGAATCGACCTGCGGGATGAGGTTCTGGAAAATCTGGTAAGGATAAACACTCCGCGGCAAAGCCCCACCCTGAATGTAGGCCCGCGTCTGCGCCTCGAGTTCATCGACCGCGTCGGCGCCGGTGCCGGACACGGATTGGTAGGTGGCGAAAAACGCCCGCTTCACGCCGAACAGCTGGTGCAACGGCCACAGGCCCATCAGCGCCACCGCCGTCGAGCAATTCGGGCTCGCGATGATGCCGCGGTGGCCGCGCACGGCGTCGAGGTTGATCTCGGGAATGACCAGCGGCACGTCGGCCGCCATGCGGAAGGCCGAGCTCTTGTCGAAGACCGCGCACCCGCGCTTGACCGCCTCCGGCGCGAGCGCCTTGGCGATGGCGCCCTCGGCGGCGAAGAAGGCCAGGTCGAGTCCGTCGAAGGCTTCGGGTCGAGCCTCCTGCACCGTGAATTTATTCCCGCCGGCCTCGATCACCTTGCCCGCGGAGCGCGACGAGGCCATCAGCCTCAGCTCCGCGAACGGAAATGCACGCGCGACGAGCAGACCGATCAGCTCTTGACCGACCGCTCCCGTCGCACCGACGATGCCGACTCGATAGGACTTTGTATTCACGTGAAAGAATTACTGGAACGGGCCAAGCAAAGGTGTGCCGCTCTCGGCTGCAAGCTGCCAGAGCGTGTCATCGTCGTATCCGTTGCGCGACAGTTGCTTGGATTTTACCGCGGCGATTGTCTTGAGTGCAGCTACGTCGTCTCCACCTCGCTGCGTCCGCCGTCGAACGTGAAGGACTCCCTCGGCACGCCGCGCGGGCTGCACGAGATCGCCGAGCGCATCGGGGCCGGCGCGCCGCCGGGCATCGTCTTCAAGGCCCGCGTCAACACCGGCCGGCATTTCGCCGAGCTGCCCGCCGAGGAGCAGGCGAAGAACCTCATCACGACCCGCATCCTTTGGCTGCGTGGACTCGAACCGGGCGTGAACGCCGGCACGAACTCCGCCGGCGAAGTCGTCGACACCCACGCGCGCTACGTCTACCTTCACGGCACGAACCACGAGGAGCGCCTCGGCACCCCCGCGAGCAGCGGCTGTGTCCAGATGCGCAACGTCGACATCATCGAGCTCTACGACGACGTCCGCACCGGGGACCTCGTGTGGATCGAGGACTGAGCTGCCCCGCCCCGCATCGTCACATCGCCTACTCGTTGCGCCCGAGCAGCAGGCGCAGCGAATTCAGGCACACCACGACCGTGCTGCCTTCGTGCGCCACGACGCCGAGACTGAGCGGGATCACGCCACCGAGGGCGGCGAGCACCATCACTATCACGGTGCCGAGCGAGATGACGAGGTTCTGCCGGATGACGCGCCGTGCGCGCTGGCTCAGGCGCAGCGCCGAGACGAAGTTCTCGATCCGGTCGTGCATCAGCACGACTTCGCTCTGCTCGAGCGCCGCATCGCTGCCACGCGCGCCCATCGCGACGGAGACGTAGGCCGCAGCGAGACTGGGCGCGTCGTTCACGCCGTCGCCGACCATCGCGACCTTGCGGCCCGATTTGCCGAGCGTATCGATGATCTCGACCTTCTGCTCCGGCGACAGCCCCGCCCGCACCTCATCGAGCCCGAGCTGCTGGGCCACCGATTCCGCCGTGTGCCGGCGGTCGCCCGTGAGCATGATGCTGCGGATGCCCCACGCACGCAGTCGCGCGAGCATGCCCTTCGATTCGGCGCGCAACTGATCCTGCAACAACAGCCGGCCGACGAGGCCGGAAGTGACGACCCAGATCTCGGAAAACTCCGCCGGCGCGGGCGGCACCTTTTCCAGCCACGCGGCGAACGGTCCGGCCGAGAGCAATTCGCGTCGTCCGAGCACGACGGTCGCGTCAGCGAGTTTGCCGCGCACGCCCTGCCCCGTGATCGACTCGAATTTCGCCACCTCGCGCGCGTCGATGCCTTCCTTGCGGGCATGACGTGTAACAGCCCGTGCGATCGGGTGATGCGAGTGCCGCTCCAGCGCGTAGGCGATCTCGAGCAACTCGCGTTCGCGGCCCGGCGGGAAACTCTCGACGCTCACCACCGCGAGCTCGCCGGTCGTCAGCGTGCCGGTCTTGTCGAGCGCGACGGTGTCGATCTCGGCCAGTTTCTCGATCGCCGCTCCGCCGCGGAAGAGCACGCCGTGCCGCGCCCCCCATGCGATGGCCGCGAGGATGGCCGACGGGATGGAGAGCACGAGCGCGCAGGGGCTGGCGACCACGAGCAGCGTCATCGCGCGATAAAATGCCGAGGAAGTGCCCTCGTGGTTGGCGAAGGCCGGCAACCCGAAGCCGAGCCACCAGACGAGAAACATCGCGCCGGTGAGCCCGAGGACGACGAGCGTATAGTTGCCGCCAAAACGGTCCGTGAAGCGCTGGCTCGGCGCCTTCAGCTTCTGCGCCGTCTGGATGAGGCGGATGATCTTCTGCAGCGTGCTCTCGCTGGGCAGCCGCTGCACCGTCACCTCGACCGAGCCCCAGAGATTGATCGTGCCGCTGAACACGCCCGCGCCGACGCCCTTCTCCACCGGCACGGATTCGCCGGTCAGGGTCGACTCGTCGCTCGCGGTCTCGCCCTTCACCACGTCGCCGTCGGCGGCGAACATCTCGCCGGGCTTCACCAGCAACCGGTCACCGACCTTCAGCTCGTTGACCGACACCACGCGATGCATCCCGTCCGCCGCGACGAGCGTCGCTTCCTTCGGCGCCGTGTGCAGCAGTGCCGACACCTCGCGTTGCGTGCGGTCGAGGGCGTATTCCTCCATCGCGCCCGCGCCGGAGAACAGGAAGAGCAGCAACACCGCCTCGCCCCACGCGCCGACCGCGACGGCACCGAGCGCCACCGCGAGCATCAGGAAATGGATGTCGAGCTTGCGGCGGCGGATGTTCTCCCACGAGTCGATCGCCGCATCCCAGCCGCCGGCGAGGAGCGCGACGCCGTAGAGCGACTTCACGACGACGCCGGGCGCGCCGAAGCGTTCACTGACGAACGCCGCCAAGCCCGCCACGCCGCAAATCGCCGCGAGCGTGCCGAGCATTTTCCATTCGGAGCCGTCGCCGTGCCCGTGGGCGTGCTCGTGCGCTTGCTCCTCCTCTTCCTCTGGCAACGTGTAATCCTTCCACCGGTAGAATGTCGGTGCGGTCGCACAGGTCGGGCGCTCGACCGTCGTGATGCTGCCGCTTTGCCGCACGACGAAGCCCGGCTCCGTCACCGGCCCGTCGCTGCGCCGACC
>CAYYVB010000348.1:0-3596 GCA_964475035.1 uncultured Opitutaceae bacterium
GCGGTCGCCGCCGCCGACGTAGGCGTGGCCGACGTGGAGCTCGGAGATCATCTCGCCGATGACGTAGGTCAGGTCGTTGCGGTTCTGCACGTGCGGGAGAAGGGCGGCGTATTTGTCGCGCTGCGCGGGCCAATCCACGCCGTGCATGTTCGGGGCGTAGAGGTAATCCCGCATCTGGCGCCAGCTCTCGTGGAAGATCTGGGTCCACTCGGCCCGGCGGTCCAGGTTCAGTTCGAGACCGGAGAGGTCGAGGCGTTGCTCGGGCTTCAGGTCGAGGCGCGCGGTGGGCGTGTCCACGAGCGAAAGATCGCGGCCGGCGCGGATGAGCATTTTCCGGCCGTTGGCGCTGATCGCGTAGCCGTCGTAGTTGCCGAGCTCGGTTTCCTTCTGGTCCTTGAGGTGATAGAACGCGATGACGGAGCGGGTCTGGCGGCCGGCGCCAAAGCCTTCGCCGCCGCCGCCGCCCGTCACCGGGCCGCCGGGCACGCGGCGGAAGTAGAGGCGGTCGCCGATCAGGCGCAGCTGGGAATAGTTGGACGGAGCGACAGGCAGGCCGATGAGGCGGTCGGCAAGACCGTCGAGGTCGACTTTGACGGTGACCGTCTTGGGCTTGGCGGCTTCGCCCTTGGGCTTGTCACCCGCCGGAGCGCGGGCGGGTTTTTCGTCCACCGCGGCGACGGATTTTTCCTCGGACGGTTCAGCGGTTTTGCCTTCGGATTTGGCCGCCTCTTTCTTGGGCTCATCCTTGGCGATCTCGACTTCATCGCTCTTGGGGGCGAACGGCGAGGGCGTATCCTTGGCGAGCGCAAGGAGGTAGATGCGCTCCATGTTCTGGTAGGCGTGATTCCATTCCGTGTCGGAATAGATCGGGTTGAAATCGCGGGCCGACGTGAAGAGCAGCCACTTGCCGTCATCGCTGAAAGCGGGGTTGCCGACATCATACCACCCGTCCGTGACTTCGTGGTTCGTGCCATCGGCGAGGCGGTGAAGTTGAAGCCGTCCGAAGGCCGACACTCCGGCCTTCACCCATGTGATCCACTGGGAATCGGGTGACCAGGCGAACTGCGTGATGGGGGTCTGCGGATTTTCGGCGACGAGGCTCACGGTCTTGGTCTCGATGTCGACGTAGCGCAGACGTTGTTTGCGGTCGGCCCAGAGCAGTTTCTTGGAATCGGGCGACCAGACGGGGTTGAAATAGTAAGTGTCGGCACCGGTGGTGAGCGCGGTCGGTTCGCCGCGTCCGTCCTGCGAGCGGAGGTGCAGCTCGAATTCGCCGCTGGCATCGGAAAGGTAGGCGATCCATTTCCCGTCCGGCGACCAGGTGGCGCCGCGCTCGTGGACACCGCTGGAATCGGTGAGGTTGCGGACAGCGCCGTGCTTGGCGGGCACGGTGAAGACGTCGCCGCGGGCGACGACGGTGACGCGGTTGCCGTCAGGCGAGAGTTCGGTGCCTTGGACGAAGCGGGAGACGTTGACGAGGCCGGGGCGGGCGGCGGCCTGATCCTCCTGCACGAGGATATTCACCGGTGCAGCCTTCTCGGTGGCGAGGTCAAGGCGCCAGATCAGGCCGCCTTGTTCGAAGACGATGGCCCCGCGTCCGAGCGAGGGGAACTTCACGTCGAAGTCGGTGAATTGCGTGATCTGGCGGGTCTTCTTGGTGGCGAGATCGTAGGCGAAGAGGTTGCCCCGGCCGGTGCGCTCGGAGACGAAGTAGATGCGGTTGTTCGGCGCCCACATGGGATAGATGTCCTGCGCGGGGTCGTTGGTGATATTTTCCAAGGCGCCGGTCTTCAGATCGTAGATCCAGACATCATCGGCCATGCCGCCGCGGTAATTCTTCCACGTGCGGAATTCACGGAAGACGCGGTTGTAGGCGATCTTCGTGTCGTCGGGAGAGTAGGAGACGAAGCCGCCCCGCGGCACGGGAAGCTGGGCGGGCAGGTCGCCGTCGAGGCCGACGGTGAGCAGTTCGCCGATGAACGGGTTGAAGGAGCGGGCGCGGGAGCGGAAAACGATCTCGGGTGCGGTGTTGCGCCAACCCATGACGATGTTGTTCGGTCCCATGCGGTCGGCGACATCGTCGCGATCGAGCGTGGCCGAGACCGTGAGACGGCGCGGCTGGCCACCGGAGGCGGGCATGACATAGACCTCGGTGTTGCCGTCATACTGGGCGGTGAAGGCGAGCTGCGCGCCGTCGGCCGAGAAGCGCGGGAAGATGGCGTAGCCCGGGCCGTCCGTGAGGCGGCGGGCGACGCCGCCGGTGCTGGCCACGGAGTAGAGTTGGCCGGCGTGGCTGAACACGATCTGGTCGCCATTGGTGGCGGGGAAGCGCAGGAGGCGGGTCGACTCCGGGGCGGTTTGGGCGAAGAGGGTGCCGGCAGTCAGCGCCAGCACCAACAACAGTCGGGAGAACAGCGTCTTCATGGAACCGCCGAGGCTACGCCGCCTCTCCCCGAGCGCAAACCGATAGAGCATCGAGCGGATAGTCCCTTCGGCGCAGACGGGCGGACTGCGTCCTGCAGTTGGCGGCACCGGCACGGCGGCTTGCCATGTAAGTCGCCGTGCCGGTGCAGGCGCGACTGCCGCGCTGAGACCAGAGGCTGGCTGCGCGGCGTGGGGCTTGTGCGGCGGGGATGATGTGCGCCGCCTGACGGCGACGCACCAAGTTGGGACGCGAGACGAGGGTCGGGCGAAAACTGAGAGCAGTTTTCTGTGACCCCGGCCCAAGGGTTAGACGGAGAGCTACTCAGCTTCCGCTTCTGCTCACACGCTTTCCAGCAACTTGTTCAGGCGCGCGACCATGCGGCTCGGGTCCTCAAGGAGGCCGGCGGCGATGAGGGCGTTGTCGAGGAGTTGTTCGGCGACGAGCTCGGCCTTGTCGGCGTCGGCGGTGCGCATCGCGTGGAGCTTCCTGATCACCGCGTGACGCGGGTTGATCTCGAGATTCACCTTCACGGCTTCCTCGGCTTCGCCGGGCTTTTTCATCGCGCGCATCATGCGGCGCATCATCGGCGACATGAACTTGTCGGCGTTGGTCGCGAGCGCGGGTGAGTTCACGAGGCGGTCGCTGGTCTTCACGTCGCTGACCTGCGCGCCGAGCGTGTCCTTGAGCCACGCGGCGAGATCCTTCGCATCGGCTTCGCTGAGCGCCTCGCCGGTCTGCGGGATATCGTCGAGTTTCACGTCGCCGTGGTCGGCGGAGAGGAATTTCTTCCCGTCGAACTCGCGGACGTTGTTGAAGACGTATTCGTCGACCGGCTCGTAGCAGAAGAGCACCTCGAGGTTGCGGGCCTTGAAGCCCTCGAGATACGGGCCGGACTCGATCGCCTCGCGGTTGGCGGCGACGAGGTAATAGATCTCCTTCTGGCCGTCCTTCATGCGCGAGACGTAGTCGGCGAGGGACGTGGTCTTGCCCTTGTCGGTGAGCGACGACTCGAAGCGCAGCAACTTCACGAGCTGGTCCTTGTGCGTGAAGTCGAGCGCGGCGCCTTCCTTCAGGAACACGCCGAACTGCGCGTAGAACTCCGCGAACGCGTCGGGGCGCTGGGCGGCCTCCTCCTCGAGGAGCTTGAGGAAGCGCTTGGTGATGACCTTGC
>CAYYVB010000349.1:0-1235 GCA_964475035.1 uncultured Opitutaceae bacterium
TCGGGCGAGGCGAGGCGGTTTAAAATGGTGGAGGTGAGGGGAGTTGAACCCCTGTCGTATATTGGGAATCAACGCGATAGGATAGTTTTTTCCGAAAAAGAGGCCATTCTAGCGGGTATTTAGCGGGTGCGCGTTAGATAGCCCGTGATCACCACCCCAAACCGTCCAGTTCGGCCCAACGGTGAGCTGGTTCTGTGGAGTCCATGCTCGTACCAGCAGCAGCGCACGCTTTCACCTTGGACGCCACACATCGGCGGCATCTGACAAAAGATGGTATGCCGAAGAAGATGACGCTCAATCAGCTCGCGCGCGCCTCGGTGTCTTCGCGGCGATCGGCCTCGTGCGACTCATTGCCTCACAACTTTTCGGCACGAGCGTGTTGATCCGCTTTCCTACGGGATCGTCAAGCTGACGCTGCTCGTGTAGGCTTTGCTCGCCTGCTGGTTCCCGGCGCACCGCACCACGCGCATCGATCCGCTGGTGGCGCTGCGCGCGGAGTGAGTTCGTCTGCCCGAGCTTGCGGAACTGCGCTGCATTGACGCGTCGGGGATTTCGGCACGTGGTAGCGGCATGGCTTCGCCGCTGCTTTTCGATTTTTCCGTGGCGCAATGGGTGTTGCTTGTGCTCGGCGGAATGGCGGTGGGGCTTTCGAAAACGGGCTTGCCGGGGTTGGGAATCTTGTTCGTCGCGTTGTTCGCGAACGTCCTGCCAGCGCGAGCCTCGACGGGCGTAGTGCTGCCGCTGCTGATCTTCGGCGACCTGCTCGCGCTGGCGTCGTATCGGCGCAATCTCGCTTGGTCGCACCTGTGGCGGCTGTTGCCGTGGGCGCTGGTCGGGGTGGTGGGGGGGTGGCTCGCGTTGGGGAAATTGTCGGACGCGTGGACGGCGAAAATGATTGGGGCGATCCTGGTGGTGATGCTCGTGGTGCACTTCGCGCGTCGGCGCCGCGCCGAGGCGGAGGCGCCGACGCCGGCGCGCACCGTGGCGGCGGGGTCGGGAATCTTCGCGGGGTTCACGACGATGGTGGCGAACGCCGCCGGGCCCGTGATGACGATTTACTTGCTGGCGATGCGTCTGCCGAAGCTGGAGTTCCTCGGCACGGGCGCGGTGTTTTTTTTCCTGATCAACTGGATCAAGGTGCCGTTCATGGTGGACCTCGGGCTCATCAACGCCGCGAGCCTCACGCTGAATCTGCAATTGGCGCCGGCGGTGCTGGTAGGCGCGTGGCTCGGGCG
>CAYYVB010000349.1:1245-3590 GCA_964475035.1 uncultured Opitutaceae bacterium
TCGTCGCGGCGCGGATCAATCAGAACGCCTTCGAGAACCTGTCGCTCGCACTGGCGGCGGCGGCGGCGTTGAAGCTGTTGCTCACGTGATACCCGATCTTCGCGGCGCAGCGAAAGCCGCTCGACTTGTGAGGTGGCGGAAACAAGCTGCCGATATTCTGCAATGACCAGCCTCACGGACGTCGCCAACCGCGCCCAAGTGTCGATCGCGACGGTTTCCCGAGTAATCAACAACTCGGATAAGGTGGTGGCGGAGACGCGCGACGCCGTGCATCGCGCGATGCGCGAGCTGGGCTACAAGCCGAACCGCGTCGCGCGCCGCCTGCGGCAGCGCGGCGGCAAGCGGCATCTGCTCGGCCTGATCATCCCCGATATCCAGAACCCGTTCTTCGCGGAAATGGCGCGCGGCGTGGAGGACGTCGCTTACGCGAACGAGTTCGCCGTGATGCTCTGCAACTCGGACGACAATTCGAAGAAGGAAGAATTTTATCTCGGCGTCATGCAGTCGGAGTCGGTCGACGGCATCATCCTCCCGCCGATCAGCGAGCGCGACCCCGCGGTGTTGCGGCTGTTGGAGAACGGCGTGCCGGTCGTCACGGTCGACCGCAGCCTGACTCATCATTCGGTGGACAAGGTCGAGGTGGACAACCGCCGCGGCGCTTTCGAGGCGGTGGAGTTCATGATCAAGCGCGGCCACACGAAGATCGGATTGATCGCCGGCCGTCCGAATGTGTCCACGAGTCGCCAACGGCGGGGCGGCTATGAGGACGCGATCCGCGCGCATCAGTTGCCGATCCGCGCCGAATACATCCGTGTCGGCGACTTCAAGCAGGCGTCGGGGAACGCCTTGACCGAGGAACTGCTCAACCTCGCCGAGCCGCCCACGGCGCTGTTTGTGGTAAACAATTTGATGGCGGTCGGTGCCCTCGAGGCGATCCATCGGCGCAAGCTGAAGATTCCGCGGGATATCGCCGTCGTCGGCTTCGACGACCTGCCTTGGGCCGAAGCGTTGGACCCGCCGCTCACCGTCGTGCGCCAGCCGGCCTATGAGGTGGGACAGGCAGCCTGCGAACTGTTGTTGAAGCGCCTGAGCGACCCAAAACGCTCCGAGACGCATCTTAAGCTGCTGCCGCGGCTGGTTATCAGAAGTTCCTGTTGATCAGGGTTTAATTCCGTTACTGTGGCGTTTTTGTGAAAAAAGAAAACGTTTACATTGATTTTCGGGAAAGACATGTCATTCCTCCGCGTGCTGATGCTGCCTACCCCGTTTGATCGTGCTGCTGGCCTCCTGATTGCGGTTTCCCTTCTCGGTGTGGCGACGTTCGCTGCGGAGCGAGCGCCTGTCGCGCCGCCGAAGTTGGGGGTCGTGATCTCGATCGATCAATTTCGCCCGGACTACTTCGATCGGTTCGCACCCTACTTCAGCGCCGGCGGATTTGCGCGCCTCCGGCGTGACGGCGCGGAGTTCGCGGCTTGCCATTATCGTCACGCGATCACGAAGACGGCGCCGGGCCACGCGACGATCTTGAGCGGCGTGCACGCGAACGTGCACGGCATCGTGGGCAACGAATGGATCGATCCGGCCACGTGGCAGGAAATCGCTTCCGTGGAAGATCAGGAATCGCCGCTGGTCGGCGGGAGGATCGAGACGGTGCGCTCGCCCGGGGGTGTGCTCGAGGCGCGCGCGGGGAAGCAAGGGCGCTCGCCGCGGAACTTTTTTGCGACGACCGTGGGCGACCAGTTGAAACTGCGGCGCGGCGCGAACGCGCGCGTCTTCAGCGTCGCGCACAAGGATCGGTCGGCGATCCTGCTCGCGGGCAAGCTCGGCGACTCGGTCTATTGGATCGAGGAAGGCCGGTTCGTCACGTCGTCCTACTATCGGACCGAGTTGCCCCCATGGGTCGCGGAGTTCAACGCGGGGCAACGGGTCGAAGCGCTCTTCGGGTCGACGTGGGAATTGGTGCTGCCGCTCGCGGATTATCAGCGCGTCCAGGGCGCCGACGACGCGCCGGGCGAGAACGACGGTTTCGGCTTTGGCCGCACGATGCCGAAGCGCCTTGACGGCGGCCAGGCGGCCTTGTCGGCGAAATTCTACGAGGCGTTCGAGAATGACCCGCGCGCCTCGGAACTCGTGGCGGAGTTCGCGAAACTGGCGGTGCAAAACGAAAAGTTGGGCCAGCGCGGCGAGACCGACCTGCTCTGCGTGGGCTTTTCCCAGATCGACAAGGTCGGCCACTCCTATGGCCCGGATAGCTTCGAAATCATGGATGCGGTCGTGCGCCTCGATCGCCTGCTCGCCGATTTCTTCAGTTTCCTCGATCGCACGGTCGGCGAAGGAAATTACGT
>CAYYVB010000350.1:0-3559 GCA_964475035.1 uncultured Opitutaceae bacterium
CTTGTGGCGGCAGTGCTCGGAGTTGGCCTGCGCGAACATCATCAGCTCCACGTCGTGCGGATCGCGGCCGAGCTTGGTGAAGGCCGCGACGAGGTAATCGATTTCGTCCTCCGCGAGCGCGAGGCCGAGCGAGGTGTTGGCGGCGACGAGGGCGGCGCGGCCCTGCGCGAGCACGGGCACGCTCGTGAGCGGGCGCGGCTGCTCGTGGTGGAAGAGCACGGCGCAACCGGCGAGGTCGGTGAAGACCGCCTGCGTCATGCGGTCGTGAATCTTCGCGGCGAGCAGCGCGCGCTGGGCGTCGTCGAGGACGGCACCGCCGAGGTCGAAGGTGTAGGCGACGACGCGTTCGATGCGTTGGACGGCGGCGAGGCCGCAGAGGTGCGCGATGTCGGTGGCCTTGGACGACCACGGCGAGATCGTGCCCGGGCGCGGGGCGACGACGAGCGTCAGGCCGGCGAGATCGGCGGCGGCGCGGCTCGGACCGTAGGTGAGCACGCGTTCGAGGACGGCGTGTTGGGCGGGCGTGAGGTCGGCGTTCGTCTCGACGACGTGATGAAAATCCGCGGCGACGGCGCGCACCGGAAGGCCGGCGGCGGTCAGGTCCTGCAGGAGTTTCTGGAGGCGGAAGGGCGAGAGGGCCGGGGAGCCGCGGAGAGTCAGCATGGTCGGGGACGCCGAGGCTTCGCCGGGAAGGGAGCGGCGTCAAGCGGCGGAACCGATACAGCACAGTCTCGGGCGGCGGACTGTGCCGGTCGGGCGGGTGGGGGCGGCGGCGTGGCAAGGCGGGATTCGGCGACCCCGCCCTACAATTTTCCCGACGCGGAAGAATTTCCGGTGCGAAAATTCGCCCGTCCGAGAAAGCCGTTGACCAATTCGCGCCGCGGCCAAACCTACGCTTTCCGCCCCATGAGCGAACACGTCACCCACGAATGCGGCATCGCGTTGATCCGGCTGAAGAAGCCGCTCCCCTACTATCAGGAGAAATACGGCTCGCCGCTGTGGGGGCTCTACCAGCTCTTCCTGCTGATGGAGAAGCAGCACAACCGCGGGCAGGACGGCGCCGGCGTGGCCTGCGTGAAATTCGACATGCCCGCGGGCGAGCCCTACATGTTCCGCGAGCGCACGACCGAGTCGAACCCGCTCGACAAGATCTTCCAGCCGCTGCTCAGCCGCTACAACGAGCTCGTCGCCGCCGGCACCGCGCACCCGGAGTTTCCCGAGACGGTGAAGAAGAGCTACGACTTCTGCGGCGAACTCTACCTCGGTCACCTGCGCTACGGCACCTCCGGCGGCTACAACCTCAGCGCCTGCCACCCGTTCTTCCGCCGCAGCTCCTGGCCGACGCGCAACCTCGTCCTCGCCGGCAATTTCAACATGACCAACACGGCCGAGTTGAACGCCGCCCTCACGGCGACCGGCCAGCATCCGATCTTCGCCACCGACACGCAGGCGCTGCTCGAGATGGTTGGTCACGGCCTCGACGAGCATCACGAGGAACTCTACCGCGCCTTCAAGGCCAGCGGCTTGTCCGGCACGGAGATCACGCACCGCATCAACGAGGGCATGGACCCCGCGCACGTCCTGCGCCAGGTCTCGGCCGCGTGGGACGGCGGCTACACGCTCATCGGTGCGCTCGGCAACGGCGACGCCTTCGTCACGCGCGACCCGGCCGGCATCCGCCCCTGCCATTGGTTCGAGGACGACGAGGTCATCGCGTTCGCCTCGGAGCGCGCCCCGCTCTGCACGGTGTTCCACCGCACGCCCGACCAGGTGCGCGAGCTCGAGCCCGGCCACGTCGTCGTGGTGAAGAAGAACGGCACCGTGCGCGAGGAGCGCGTGAAGCCCGCGCTCCCGAAGGCGCAATGCACTTTCGAGCGCATCTATTTCTCGCGCGGCAACGACGCCGACATCTACCGCGAGCGCAAGGCCCTCGGCGCCGAGCTGGCCGACCCGATCCTCGCCGCCATCGGCCGCGACCTCGAGCACACGATCTTCAGCTTCGTCCCCAACACCGCCGAGGTCGCCTACCACGGCCTGATGAGCGAGCTGCGCTACCGCCGCCGCGCCGAGGTGAAGCAGGCCCTGCTCGACGCCGCCAAGCTCGGCGAGCTCACCGAGGAACTCGTCGACGAGCTCATCCTCATCAACTGGCCGCGCGGCGAGAAGATCGTCAGCAAGGACGCCAAGCTCCGCACCTTCATCGGCCAGGAAAAGTGGCGCAACACGCTCGCCTCGCACGTCTACGACGTCACCTACGGCATCGTCACGCCGAAAGATAACCTCGTCTGCATCGACGACTCGATCGTGCGCGGCACGACGCTGCGCCGCTCGATCCTCCGCATCCTCGGCCGCCTCAACCCGAAGAAGATCGTCATCGCCTCGACCGCCCCGCAGATCCGCTACCCGGACTGCTACGGCATCGACATGTCCGAGCTCGGCAAGTTCATCGCCTTCGAGGCCGCCGTCGCGCTGCTCAAGGAGCGCGGGCAGGGCGCCTTGCTCGAGGAGATTTATCAGGACTGCCGCCGCTACGTCGCCGCCGGCTCGCGCGAGACCGTCAACCACGTGCGCCGCGTTTATGAGCCCTTCACCGCCGAGGAAATTTCCGCGCGCATCACCGAACTCGTCACCCCGCGCAAGGGCGAATGGCAGGGCGAGGTGCAGATCCTTTTCCAGTCGCTCGAGAGCCTGCATCGCGCGCTCCCGAACCACAGCGGCGACTGGTATTTCAGCGGCAAGTATCCGACCCCCGGCGGCTACCGCGTTGTGAACCAGGCTTTCATCAATTACTACGAAAAGGCCGAAGGCCGGTCTTACTGATGAAGGCGGGTATCCAGAATTCAGAATCCAGTATTCAGTATGAGCTGAACTGGATTCGCTCGCGGAGCGGTTCGAACCTTCTGGATTCCTCGGATTCTGGATTCTGAATTCTTTTCCCGTGTCCCTCTCCTACGAATCCTCCGGCGTTAATTACGACCAGCTCGACGCGTTCAAGCGTGCCTGCCAGCGCGCGGCCAAGACGACGGCCTCGGCCCTCGCCGCCCACGGCTACGCCGAGCCGGCGAGCACGCGCGGCGAGAGCGCCTACCTGATCGAGGCGGCCGACCATTACCTCGCGCACGTCGAGGAAGGCCTGGGCACGAAGAACCTTGTGGCCGACGCCGTCTATGCGCAGACGGGGAAGAATTTCTACCGCGAGATCGCCATCGATACGGTCGCCACGATCGTCAACGACCTCGTCACCTGTGGCGCGCTGCCGATCTCCGTCGCGATGCACGCCGCCGTGGGCGAGTCCGACTGGTTCGCCGACACCGCGCGCATGAACGCGCTGGTCGACGGCTGGGCCGAGGGCTGCCGCCAGTCCGGCGCGGTCTGGGGCGGCGGCGAAACGCCGACACTGCGCGGCGTCGTCGAGAAGAACGCCATCGTCCTCGCCGGTTCCGCCATCGGCAAGATCGCTCCGAAAGCGCTCCGCATCACGGGTGACGTGCGTGACGGCGATGCCATCGTGTTCCTCGCGAGCTCGGGCGTGCAGACCAACGGCCTCTCGCTCTGCCGA
>CAYYVB010000351.1:0-3555 GCA_964475035.1 uncultured Opitutaceae bacterium
CCGCAAGCCCTTCAAGTGGCCGGTGCTGGCCGAGCAGATTTCGCGGCATTGGACCGGTTCGCGCCCGCCGTTTCCGCTCGAGCGCTGAGCGCCGGGCTTACGGGCGCGATGCGACGCGGCGCAGGCCGTGGTTGTCGGCCCGCAGGGCACGAATCCGGCTCCGGACGCCCGCCGCAGTGAAGGCCGCCGCCATTGCCCGGCCGACCGTCGCGGCGTGCGGCGGACGCGCGACGCAGAGCACGCTCGACCCGCTGCCGCTCAGCCAGCCGGTCAGCGCCCCGGCCTGCACGCCCGCCGCGATGGCATCGCGCGCGCCGGGAATGCGCGGCAGGCGATACGGCTCGTGCATGAAATCCGCCACCGCGTGGCGCAGCCGGTCGAATTCGCCGCTGAGAAACGCGGCCGTGACGTAGCTCGCGCTGTTCACGCTGCGCACGGCGTCGGCGTAGGGCAGTTGCGCCGGCAAAACGCCGCGCGACTTCTTCGTCTGGATCTCCTGCGCGGGTGAAGCGACGACGAACACGAGTTCGCGCCCGATGGCGCGGCGCACGACGCCGGCGAGTTCGCCTGTCACCGGATCCATGCGACCGACGCAAAAGCCACCGAGCACGGCGGGCGTGGCGTTGTCGGGATGACCTTCGAGCGCGGTGACGAATCCCGCCAGCGCGTCGCGGTCGAGTCCGGTGCCGGCGAGTTCGTTCAGGGCCGCGACGATGCCGGCGCGGAGCGTCACGCTGGACCCGAGCCCGCGGGCGAGCGGCACGGCGCCCGCGACGCGAAAAGAGAACCCGAACGGCGTCGCCCCGGTGCGGGCGAAGAAGAGTTGCGCCGCCTCGCGCGTCATCTCGAGGCCGGCTTGCGCGGCGGTGGTCGCGGCGCGGATCTCGCCGTCGGCGCGGCGGCGCACCGTGACGGTGTTGTGCAGCTGCAGCGCGAGCCCGAGCGTATCGAAGCCGGCGCCGCAATTCGACGTGCTCGCCGGAACGCGGACGGATACGGCGCGCAAGGGGCGCGGCACGGGACGGCGGCGGGCGGGGCTCATCGCTTGATCGACTTGAGCGCGCGGCGCGCCTCGAGGTTCTGCTCGCGCTTCTTGATGTCGTCGCGTTTGTCGAACTGCTTCTTCGGCGCGGCGGTGGCGATCTCGACCTTCACGAGCGCCTCCTTGAAATACATGCGCAAGGCTACAATCTGGCGGCCGCCGGTCTCGACGGCGGCTGAGAGTTTGCGGATCTCGTTCGCCTTGAGGAGCAGCTTGCGCTGGCGGCGAGGGGCGTGCTGGGAGAGGCCGCCGTGCGAATACTCCTCGATGTAGGCGCCGTGGAGCCAGACCTCGCCTTTCTCCAGCCGGCAGAACGCGTCGCTCAACTGGGCCTTGCCGGCGCGGATGGATTTCACCTCGGTGCCGACCAACTTGATGCCTGCCTCGAACTTGTCGTGGACGAAGTAGTCGCGCAGCGCCTTGGGGTTGCGCAACTCGGTGTAGCGGGAGGGATCGTGTGCCTTGGCGGCCATGGACGCGGGAGTGTGGGACCGGGCGCGCCGGCCCCGCAAACAAAAGAAGCGCGGCAGAGGTGCCGCGCTTCGTCTTAAAATCGCCGAGCTGCGCTCAGGCGTGCGTCACTTCGTAGCTGATCTTGCCTTCGATGACCTCGCGGAGGGCGATGTCCTCGGGGCTCAGCTTCTCGAGGGATTCCACGAGGGGACGGCTGCCGCGGCGGAGCTGCTTCACGCGGCGCGAGACCACGTTGATCAGCACGTTGGGGTCCTGGATGACCTTCTGGGCTTCCTTGATATATTCGTCTCTCATGGTTTGGTAAAGGGAAGGGATAGGCCTACGTCGGGTGCCGGGAGGGTCAAGGGTGAAAAATTTGCCGCCGAGCACGGGCGCCGGGATAGGTTTGCGGATCGCGCGCGGAACGCGAAAATCCCCGCATGATCGTCGCCTGGACCACCACGGAGAACCGGACCGACGCCGAACGGCTGGCGCGTGGCGCCGTCGAGGCCCGGCTGGCGGTGTGCGCGCAGGTCGAGGGACCGGTCACGTCCTACTTCCTCTGGGAGGGCAAGGTCGACCAGGTGCAGGAGTTCCGGGTGTGGTTCAAGTGCCTGCCCGCCAACGCTTCCACCCTCAACCAGTGGGTCCACGCCCGTCATCCCTACAGCGTGCCGCAGTGGATCGAGGTCAGCGCCGAGGCCGTGGGTGAAAAATACTTGTCATGGGCTATCGCGAACTCTACACCCGGCCCCTTTCCACCTCCGAATTCAACTTAACGAGACACCTTTTTATGTCCCAGCACAACAGCCTCAAGTCTTCCGGCGGCCTCGTCGTGAAGCGTAATGTCCTCAAGCGCTTCGAGCGCGTCGCCATCCTCAAGAAGCGTGGCCAGTGGAAGGACGGCGACCGCGTGCAGGGTCTCCGCAAGACCAAGCCGGACGTTTGATCCGCAACCCTTTCTTTGCCTCGGGCAGGATCCTCGCATCCTGCCCTTTTTCATTTCCGCCATGAGCGATCCCCTGCCCCATCTCACCCACGCACCGGAAAAACCGAACGCCCTCAAGCGGCTCTACAACTGGGTGCTGCACTGGGCCGACACGCCGCACGGCCTGACGGCGCTGGTCATCATCGCGTTCGTGGAGTCGTCGTTCTTCATCATCCCGCCCGACGTGCTGCTCATCGCGCTGTGCATGGGCGCGCCGAAGAAGTCCTTCAAATTCGCCCTCTGGTGCGGCGTCGGTTCGGTCGCGGGCGGCGCCTTCGGCTATTATATCGGCTATGCCGCCGAGCCGCTCGGCCGTTGGATTATCTTCGACCTGCTGAAATACGGGGCCGCGTGGGACAAGGTCGCCGCGCTCTACGGCGAGAATGCCTTCTTTGCGATCCTCACGGCCGCGTTCACACCGATCCCCTATAAGGTGTTCACGATCGCTGCCGGCGTGTTTCACGAGCAGGTCAGCATCTGGACGCTGCTCGGCGCCTCGATCATCGGTCGGACGGGGCGCTTTCTCCTCGTCGGCGGCGCAATCTATTACTTCGGCCCGCCGATCAAGCGCCTGCTCGATAAATACCTCGAGCTGTTCACGGTGATTTTCATGGTCCTGCTGATCGGCGGCTTCGTGCTGATCAAATACGCGTTTCGTTGATCGCCCGGCGCCGGCCGGTCGGTCCGCGAAACGGCTTGAATTTGCCCCGCGGCGGCGAAAGCTGCCCGCGTTCTCTGCGAGTGTAGCACAATGGATAGTGTAGTGGCCTCCGAAGCCATTGATCCGGGTTCGACTCCCGGCACTCGCACCAGTTTTCTTTCTGCAGCAGAAAGAAAACTGCCCTCCGAAGCTTCAGCGAAGTAGGGCCGAAATCAGAACAACTGCCCAACGCAAAAGGCCGGCATCGCGCCGGCCTTCGTGTATTCCAACTTCGAGCTGCGTGCGCAGCCGTCGCGTCGCTCAGATGTGGATCGCCTCGTTCGTCGTGGCGGCCGCCGCTTCGCCGAGCGCTTCGGAGAGCGTCGGGTGCGCGTGGATCGTGTGGTGCACGTCCTCGATCGTCGCCTCGAG
>CAYYVB010000352.1:0-3555 GCA_964475035.1 uncultured Opitutaceae bacterium
CGCTCTAGATGATGCCCTTTTGCAGACGTCCGTCGAGTACGTCGCGCACCGTGCGCAACACGTCTACAGGCAACGAAGGTTTGCGGATCAGGACGTAGCCGTCCTTCAGAGATTCGTCCGACTTGAGAAAGTCCGCCACATAGCCGGACATATAAATTACTTTGAGCCCGGGGGCACGGGCCTTCAGTTTTGCGCCGAGTACGTCCCCCGTGTTGTCCCCCAGCAAAATGTCGGTCAGGAGGAGTTGAATGCGCGCCTGGTGTTCGGCGAAACATTGTTCCGCTTCCCGGAAGCTCGTCGCGCGCAGGACGCGTCAAGCGTCGCGGCCAGCGCATCGCGCAGCGTCGGGTCGTCGTCCACGAGCAGGATCACTTCCGAGCCGCCCGCCGGCCGCGCCGATACGGGCGCCGGGGCTGGAGGCGCTTCGGACGAAAGCCCGGCCGGCAGGAACATCTGGATCGTTGCGCCACGGCCCAGTTCACTGTAGGCGCGAATATGCCCGTTGCTCTGGTGCACAAAGCCCTGCACAATCGAAAGCCCGAGGCCCGGGTTGTTGCCGCTCGCGCGGGTGGTGAAGAAGGGTTCAAAGATTTGTTCGAGCGTGGCGGCGTCCATGCCCACGCCGGCATCGATCACCTCGATCAAGAGAAACGGGCCCGGCGTGATAGCCGCCGGATCGGGTGAGAAGGCCGCGTCCAGGGTCACGCGTTCGACTCGAATTGTGATCGGCCCGCCGTCGGGCATCGCGTCGCGGGCGTTCACGCAGAGATTCAGTAGCGCATCGTCGAAGGCGGCCGGGTCCGCATACAAAAACGGCGCGGGATCGCTCAATTGCAGTTGAATGGGATAGCGTGCGCCAAAGAGGGCGCCGACGTTCTCGCGCACGGCAGCCAGCCGCTCGCCCAGATCAAATACGCGCGGGTTGAGCAGCTGCCGGCGCGAAAGCCGCTGCAGGCGCTGCACCAGATCGGCGGCGCTGCGCGCGGCGGTGATCGCGTGCGTGAGTTCGCGGGCGGTTTCCGGATTTGTGTCCGCAATCGTCTCGCGGGCCATTTGCGCCGACATCATGATGATGCCGAGTTTGTTGTTAAATTCGTGCGCGATCGCCGCCGTCATCCGACGGATGGTGTCCATGCGGTGCGACTGACGCAACTGTTCCTCGACGCGCTTGCGGTCGCTGATGTCGAGGGACCGAATCAGGATTCCCTGGGGATGTCGCTCCACAATTAGATCGAACCAACGACGCTCGCCGTCCGGATACTCGAATTCGTTTTCGATGCGACGCGGTTGGCCGGACTCAAGGACGTAGCTCAGATCGCGCCAGAGGGGCGTATCGGAAAACCCCGGGAAACAATCTGTAATCCGGCGGCCGAGCAATTCATACACGCTCGACCGGGCATGATTCGCCGCGGCGCGATTCAAGTAGACGTAGTGCCACGCTTCATCCAGAATCTGGATGCCTTCGGAATGGTTGTCGATGGCGACCTTGAGGGCGTCCGTGGGGTCCATAGCGCAGTACTGATTCGTGCAAGGGCGGCGGTAAAGGCCCGCGGATTGTACAATGATTACGGGACGCTCAAACGTGCAGTCAACACAATCCCGGCGCGGCTCAATTCAACGGCGGCGCAGACCGCGACTCCTGCGATCGGTACGAGGAGGACGCGCCGGAAAAAAAGCCCGGCCTGCCTACCGCAAGCCGGGCTCGCAAAGCGATTCACGCGACCCTCCGCTCAATCGTCGAACAAGCCGTGATCGAGCATCAGTTCGAGCGCGAAATCGGACGGCGGCGGATGCGCCTCGCCGAAGACCATCGCGATCGGCGTTGTATCCGTGGTGAACAGATCCGTCATGCACACGATGCCGTGCACCGGATGATCCGGATCGGTCCAGACCTCGCGCTCCGCGCGAATGCCGTCCTCATGGATCCAGGCCGTCGCCACGCGTGCGCCGTCGGTTGCGAGTTCCACCACCACGGCATACACGAAAGGCTCTACCTGACGTAGATACACGCGCAGCTTGGCGGGCGGCGCGAGGGCGGCGGTCTTGCGCAGATAGTGCAGCTCGGCGCCGTCGTAGCGATGGAAGCGACCGGTCCGCTCGTCGTAGTCGACGAGCAAACGCATCATCTCCTGGAACTCGGTTTTGCGTGTGAGCAACTCGCGAAAGGGCGGTTCGGCCTTTTCGCCGGCGGGCTCTTTTATTGAATTCGCTACGTTCGCAGCTTGCGGGGTTTCCAGCGTTTGTTTTGCAGACATGGGATGCACCTCAGTTTTGGATTGGGTCGGAGGTTCGGTTCCGACGGACCGGCGCTGGTAGTCCTGGGAGCGCTCCAGTAGCGAAGACGGTTTCTCGGCGAGGGTTTCGAGGGCCGGGCGCCCGTGCTCTTCGTAGAGTTGCCCGAGCCCCGGTCGACCCGGACCGGTCGTTCCGCGATCCGCTTTCATCTTCCACGTCGCCAGCAAGCGGACGCCGGGCGCATTGAGCAGCGCGGCGGCCACAAAGCCTCCGGTCGGTCGCGGAGTCAGAAACACGCGCAACTGATCTGCAGACGACAGCCGGATGACCTGCTGCAGACCGAGCGGCACGATCATGGCCGGCGATTGCTCGGCGACCACGCGAAACACGCGGTCGCGAACGGGTCGCATGAGCTCCTGGAAGCGCCGCGTGTGACCGACGATCTCGCGCATGCTTGCAATCGACGGCGACGCGCCTTTGCCCGAACGTTTCGCGCGGCTCATTTCGACGCCTCCGCCGGCTGCGGGCCGGACTTCGCTGCGTCGCGGGCCTTGAGCATCGCAATCGCACGATCGCGATACGCATCCGGCAGATCCGCTTCGTTGGCCAGTTTCATCCCTTCCGTGAAGAAATGATCCCAGCCGCGCTTCATCGCCCGCCCGCGCCGCGTGTGCTTGTCCAGCGCGTAGTCCGGAATCGGACGCGCCGCGAGGTTCTTGAACGCCACCCCGGTGTACGCACGCACGACGCTCGATTGCAGCGAACGCACGACGCGCAAACACGCATGGATCAGAAACAGGCGCTCCGGATAGTGCTCCGTGTCGCGTTTCTTGCGCAGATCGGTCCACGCGCGATACAACGCCGCGAAGTCCGCCGGCAGGGTCGGTTCGGCGATGCCCGAGCGCGCGGTCATCACCGTCTGGAGCATCGCCCAGACCCACTCGCCGAGGTTCTGATCCCGATCATGGGCCGCCGCCTGCGCGAGCGCCGTTTCCTCCTCGCCGCCGAGCAGCGCTTCGATCAGTCGGCCGCCATCGACAGCGGTTTTTGCACTGTAGACGAAGAGCGTCGCGTGATCGACAATCCGCGACTTCTTCGCCCGGACCAGCGCCGCCGTGGCATGCATCAAGAGATCCGCGCAGTTCTGACGTTGCTTCACGCGCGGAGCGGCCAGCGAATAGAGTCCGTCGATCGTCGCCGCCATGCCCGGCTCGGCCAACCCCACATCTTCCGATGTGATGATGCGCAGTCGCTTCCAGGCGTAAGCGGCGAAGTTCGATTCGTGCAGCTCGCGAACGCGATAGATCGCTTCGTCCAGCA
>CAYYVB010000353.1:0-369 GCA_964475035.1 uncultured Opitutaceae bacterium
TCGTCGCCAAGGTCGACGACCTCGACGCCAAGATGGGCATGGTCCAGCGCCTCCTCCGCAATGCCGGCGACAGCCCCGCCGAGGAATTTTCTGAAAAACATTTCGGTCTCAACTCGCAGCTTCTGCTCACCAAACCGCGCACCACCACCGGCGAGCCGCCCCAGTAGCGCAGGCGTCCCGCCTGCCTGATCCCGGTTGAGTGCCTCGGGCGCAGCAAGACTACGCCCCTACAAAAAGCCCGTCGCCCCGTAGGTTGCGCGCTTGCGCGCAGCTCTCACGTCAACAACTGCACAATCCGCACGATCGGCAGGAAGAGCGCGATCACGATCGTGCCGACCACGACGGCAAGGAACACGATGAGGATTGGCT
>CAYYVB010000353.1:379-3524 GCA_964475035.1 uncultured Opitutaceae bacterium
CCACCTCCTCGTCGTAGATGTCCGCGACCTTGTTCAGCATCTCAGGCAACTGGCCGGTGTGTTCACCGACATCGATCAGGCTCGTCACCATGCCGGGAAACACCGCCGCCGCCTGCAACGGCGCCGCGACTGTCTCGCCCTGTTTCACGGCATCGTGGACCAGATCCAACGCCTCGGCGAGACGGGCGTTGCCCGTCGTGTCGCGCGTGACCGTGATCGCCTGCAGGATCGGCACGCCGCTCGCCAACAAGGTGCCAAGCGTCCGCGCGAAGCGCGCGACGAGTGACTTCATGATCAGATCGCCAAAGACCGGCAGCCGCAGCAGCGCCGTGTCGACGAGGCGTCCGCCCGATGGCGTGCGGCGATACAGCCGGAAAAGAAAAACCACGACCGCGAGAACGCCTAGTGCGACGACATAATGCGTCCGCACCACGTCGCTTACCGTCAGCACCACCTGCGTGAGTGGCGGCAGCGGCGCACCCTTCAAGAGATCGGCGAAGATCTGCTGGAACTTCGGCACGACGAAGACGAGCAGACCCGCGAGGATGAGCACGGCGACCGTCATGACGATGATCGGATAAACCATCGCCGCCTTCACCTTGCCCCGCAGTTGCAGGCTTTTCTCCTGGAACTTCGCCAGGCGATCGAGGACCACATCGAGCACACCGCCGGCCTCGCCGGCCTTGATCATGTTCACGTAGAGCCGGTCGAAAACCGCGTTATGACGCGCCATCGCCTCTGACAGCGTGCCACCCGAGCGAATGTCATCGGCCAGAGTCTCGATGATGCGGCGAAACGCGCGGTTCCGCTCCTGCCGCGCCACGACCTCTAGGCCGCGCAAGAGCGGCATGCCGGCGCGGAGCAGCGTGCTGAGTTGCCGCGTGAACACGGCCCGCTCCTTCTCCGCCACCGGTGCGACGAACGGCAGTCGAATCTCCATGTTCATCGCAGCCTTGCGCGGCGACGGAGGTGCAGCTTCCGCGACGCCTGTCAAAAGGGCGGCCGGCGTAGCACCGCGCGGCGCAGTGCCGGCCGCAGGAACGGTTGGGCGCAACGGTGTCGTCGGCGCAGCTTCTGGCACGAAGACAGCATTCAGCTCCGTCGGGAACAGGCCGCGCGACTTCAGTTGCACCGTGGCGCTCTCGGCGCTGGCGGCGTCAAGCTGGCCGCTGCGTTCCTCGCCGCGGGAGTCCAAGGCAGTGTAGGCGAAGCGCGGCATGGGTCAGATGTATTGCTGCACCTCTTCAAGCGTGGTCTCGCCCGCGAGAATCGCACGGAATCCCGCCTCGCGCAGCGGCACCATGCCGCGTTCAATCGCGCGCTGCCGCACCTGCACGAGCGAGGCACCACCCGTGATCAAATCGCGCACCGAATCGTCGATGCGCAGAAATTCAAAGAGTCCCAACCGGCCGCGAAAGCCGGCGTGATGACAGGCCGGGCAACCCGGCGCACGGAAGAACGGCCGGCCGGAGAGCGCGGCTCGCTCGATGCCCGCCGAGCGCAACACGGTTTCGTTCGGCTCGTAGGGAGTGCGGCAATCCGGACAAAGCCGGCGCACGAGACGTTGCGCGAGCACACCTTCGAGGGTCGAGGCGAGCAGGAACGGCTCGATACCCATGTCGAGCAGGCGCGTGACTGCGCCGGCGGCGTCGTTCGTGTGCAGCGTGGAGAGAACAAGATGGCCGGTGAGCGAGGCCTGGATGGCGATCTGCGCCGTCTCGAGGTCGCGGATTTCGCCGACCATCACGATGTCGGGGTCCTGCCGGAGAAACGAGCGGAGCGCGCGAGCGAACGTGAGGTCGGCGGCGTAGTTGACCGGCACCTGCATGATGCCATCGATCTCATATTCGACCGGATCCTCGACCGTGAGGATTTTTACGTCGGACGCATTGAGGACCTTCAGGCAACTGTAGAGCGTCGTCGTCTTTCCCGAGCCGGTCGGACCGGTGACGACGATGATGCCGTTGGGCCGGCGGATGATGTCGCGCATCGCCGACTCGATTTCGGCGGGCATGGTCAGTTGGCCGAGTTCGAGCTGCACGGCGCTCTGGTCAAGGACGCGCAGCACGACGCTTTCGCCGAACTGGGTGGGCAAGGTCGAGACGCGCAGGTCGACGGCACGGCCGGAGATCGTGAGCTTGATGCGTCCGTCCTGCGGCACGCGACGTTCCGCGATGTTGAGGTTGGCCAGCACCTTCACGCGCGAGATGATCGGCATCGCGAGGGCCTTCGGCGGCGGAGCCATCTCGTAGAGCGTGCCGTCGATGCGGTAACGGATCTTGAACTCATGCTCGAAGGGCTCGAAGTGAATGTCCGAGGCCTTGTCGCGGATGGCCTGCGCGAGCACGAGATTCACGAAGCGAATGATCGGCGTCTGCCCGGCCATCTGCTCAAGATCCTCGACGGAAAGATCGTCGCGCTCGGAGCCCTCGGCCTGCGCGCCGAGTTCGTTCACGACATCGTCGAGCGACGCCTCTTCTTCGCCGTAATGCTGCCGGATGAGCGCGGCGACGCGCTCGGGATCGGCAACGGCGAGGCGCACATCCCGCTCGAGGGCGAAAGCGAGGTCATTGACGAGCTGGCCGTTGAAGGGATCGACGGCGGCAAGCGTCACCGACGTGAGATCGGCGTCGAGCGGAGCGACACCGTAGGTGCGCGCGAGCCCACCCTCGACCAGAGAGAGTGCTTCGCCGGGCAGATTCACGGGCAGGTCGCCCGCAAAGTCCGCGCCGAGGTGCTCGGCCACGGCGCGCAAGAGAGCGGAGCGCTCGATGAGTCCAAGTTCAAGGACGACGTCGGCCAGCGGTTTGCCCGAACGCTCATGCTCCTCGCGGGCAAGGTCGAGTTGCGTGCGCGCGACAAGGTGTTGCAAGTCGAGCAGTTCGAAGACGGTTTGGTCGTGGCCTTCGAACATGCGCAGCAGCGAACGTGACGCCTTAGAGCGCGCGGAGCTTGAGGCCCATGCTCGTGAGCTTGTTGCGCATGCCCTCGGGGTCCTGCGCCTTCTCAACGGCCTCGTCGGGCTCGATCAGCTCGCGGTTGACGAGACTCATCAGGTGCGTGTCGAGCGTGATCATGCCGAGCGCGGCACCGGTCTGGATGTCGGAGGAGATGCGGAAGGTCTTGTTGTCGCGGATGAGCGAGG
>CAYYVB010000354.1:0-3516 GCA_964475035.1 uncultured Opitutaceae bacterium
CGCCGTGCGCGAAGTAATTCCGATACGACCCGAGCACGTAGCCCTCGTCGTCGTAGGCCATGTATTGCGTGAAATGCAGCCAGTAGCCGCAGCACGCCAACGCCGCCAGCGCCGCGAGGACCAGCGCGCCGCGCAGAAGATGCTTAGTCGAAGCCGACACGCCGCTTGATCACGTAGTTGGGCCGGCGCTTCACCTCGTCGTAGATGCGGCCGAGGTATTCGCCGAGCACGCCGATGCCCACGAGCTGCACGCCGCCGAGGAAGAGCACGAGCGTCACCAGCGTGGTGAAGCCCGTTTGCGCGATCTCCACGCCGAGCAACCGCCGCACGATGAAGAACAGGCCGACGGCGAAGCCGATGCCGGCGATGCACAGGCCGGCGTAGGTCAGCATGCGCAGCGGCAGGTGGGAGAAGCTGAAGATGCCGTCGAGCGCGTAGCGCACCAGCCGCCGGAAGCTCTGCGCCGGCGCGCCCGCCGCGCGCTCGAGCCGGTCGTAGTGCACCTCCGCGCGCGTGAAGCCCACCCATGAGCGCAGCCCGGGGAAGAAGCGGTGCACCTCCGGCAACTGGTTGAAGGTCGCGAGCGCGTCGCGCCCGAGCAGGCCGAAGGTGCCGGTGTTGCGGTCAACGCGGATGTCGACGAGCGAACCGAAGATCCGGTGGAACAGGTCGAAGCCGACGCGACGCAGACCGCCTTCCTGCCGCGAGCGTCGCACGGCGAGCACGACCTCGGCGCCGTTGCGCCAGGCCGCGACCATCTCGGGGATGAGCTCCGGCGGATCCTGCAGGTCGGCGTCCATCGTCACGACCGCATCCATGCCGCCGCACTGCGCGAGGCCGGCGGCGAGGGCGTTCTGGAAGCCGAAGTTGCGCGAGAGGGCCACAAATTTGAACCGCCGGTCGCGCGTGCACTGCGCCTCGATCAGCGCCGCGGTCTGGTCGCGACTGCCGTCGTCGACAAGGATTGCGTGCCACGCGACATCCGGATGCGCGTCGAACAGGGCCGTCAGGCGCGCGAACAGCTGGGGCAGCACGGCCGTCTCGTTGAAGGCGGGGGTGACGATCGCGATGTGGGGCGGGCGGTTCACGCGGTTGGGTTATGGCGGATGGGGCGGGGGAGCGGAAGAGCGATTATCGTCCCGCCGGCGCCGGCTCCCAACGCACGAGGCGCCAGCCGGCGATTTCACTCTCTCTTGACGGCTGGCCGGCGAGCTTGATCGCCACGCCCCAGTCAGCCCCCGGCGGCAGCAGCATCGCCCGACACTTCGGCGGCAGGTGCGCGCGGGCGTGCGTGAGCGACACGGGATGACCCGTGATGAAGCGCACGTAGATGCCGTCCTCCGCATGGTCGAACCGGCCCTCGGCGAACCAAGTCACCAACGGCGACCACGGCAGCCAGAGCTCACCCGGGGCGGCGCGGACGAGCATATCGGCCGCGCGCACGCGCTCGGTCGCGGGCCGCAGTGGCACGTGGTCGGTGAGCGAGATCTTGCCCAGCACGAGGCCGACGGTCAGCGCCGCGGCGAGCGGGGCCGCGCGCGGCGTGGCCTGGCGCGCGAGCGCGAGCAGGACGACGAGCGCCGGCGGCGTCAGCAGCGCGTAGCCGTGCAGGTGATTGATGCTGCCACCGGTGGTGAACAGGCCCGCGACCGCCAGCGGCAGGGTCGACAGCCAGCACGCGACCGGCAGCCACAGCGCGGGCGAATCTGCGCGCCAGCGCCGGCGCGTCGCGGCGAGCACGAGGGCGGGCAGGCCCCAGAGCAACAGCACCCACGGCACGATGTCGCGCGCGCGCTGCGCCACATCGTCGGCCCACGGCAGCCGGCCCGGCACGGTGACGAGCCCGAACCACAGTTCGCGCGCGCCGAATTGCCCGACGGCGATCGCCGCCAGCGCCGCGCCGCAGGCGGCCGTGCGCGCGACATGGTGCACCGCGCTCCTCCGGTCCTGCGCAAACCAGAGCCAGACGATCTGCCCGGCGACGAGGCCGACGGCGGTCTGCTTGCTGGCGACGGCGAGCGCGGTGGCGAGCGCCGCGCCCCACCGGCCGGCGGCGGTGGCGCGGGTGCGCGGATGGACAAGCAACAGGGTCGCGATCAGGCCGGCGGAGACGACCAAGTTGTCGCTTTGGAGAAAACGGAACGCCGGCTCCGGCCAGAGCAGGCAGGTGAGCGCGAGCGCGAGCAGGCGGTCGCTGCGCGTCGCGCCGGCCGCGGGCCAGAGAAGGCACACCGCGCCGAGCGCCGCGAGGTGGAACGCGAGATTCACGCCGCCCGCCACGATCAGCGCGGAGGCGGCGTCGGATGCGAGCAGCGCCGGGCTCCAGAGCCAGAGCGGCGCGGGGCCGTAGAGCCAGGTGTTGAGCACGCCTTCACCCGGCAGCGAATAGACCGGCTCGCCGTGCGCCGCCATGAACACCGCGGCCAGCCGCAGGTCGTTCCAGCTCGAAGCCGGCAGACGGCACCACGAGATCCACAACCACAGTCCCGCCGCGGCCAGCGCGAGCGCCACCCAGAGCCGGGACGTTGTGGCGTTGGATCCCGGGGTGTGCACGGCCTCAGCGGAAGAAATTGTATTTCAGGATCGCGTAAATGGCGCGGAAGCCATCGCGCCAGCCGATCTTCTTACCCTCGGCGTAGGTGCGACCGTAGTAGCTGATGCCGACCTCGAAGATGCGGCAGCCTTCGAGGGCCGCGACCTTGGCGGTGATCTCCGGCTCGAAGCCGAAGCGGTTCTCCTCGATCGTGATCTTCCGGAGCACGTCGCGGCGGAAGAGTTTGTAGCACGTTTCCATGTCCGTGAGGTTGATGTTCGTGCACATGTTGGAGAGGAGCGTGAGCACGCGGTTGCCGACCATGTGCCAGAAATACACCACGCGGTGCGGCTCGCCGCCCATGAAGCGCGACCCGAAGACGACATCGGCCTTGCCCTCGATCATCGGCTTGAGGAGGCGCGGGTATTCCTGCGGATCGTATTCGAGGTCGGCGTCCTGCACGATGACGGCATCGCCCGTCGCCGCGGCGAAACCCGTGCGGAGCGCGGCGCCTTTGCCGCAGTTGACGGGGTGGTAGATGATTTTGGCCACGAGCGGCTCGATCTCGCGCTGGAGAATCTCGCGGGTGCCGTCTTTGGAAAAATCGTCGACGATGATGATCTCCTTGTCCGCCACGGGCGCGGCGCGGACGGCCTCGACGATCGAACGGATCGTGTGGCGCTCGTTGTAGCACGGGATGACGACGGAGAGTTTCATGGCGGGCGGAGTTCCCTTTGATAGAGGAGCGGGCGGGCGTGGAAAGGGCAAAGACGGGGTTCGGCTCCGGCCTTGACGGGCCGGGGGCGGCGTGACCGCATCGTGCTCCATGTCCGCCGCTCCCGCTCATCGCCGCTCGCTCCTGCTCAAGGTCGCCGCCGCCGGCCTCGTGCTGCTTGCCGGGGCCGTGCTCGTGCTGCGCGGTGTGGACCTGCGGGGCCTGCTCGCGACGACGCTGGAACTGCTGCGCACGGCGGGGCCGGTGG
>CAYYVB010000355.1:0-3504 GCA_964475035.1 uncultured Opitutaceae bacterium
CTCGCCGACGACGCGGCGGAGGATGTCGCCGATCTCGCGGATGAGGGTGTAGGGGTTGACGGCGCGGGCCTCGGTTTCCTGGCGGCGGCTGAACTCGAGGATCTGGCGCGCGATGCCGGCGGCCTTGAGGCCGGCGCGCTGGATCTCCTGGAGATCGCGCTGGGCGTCGACCGGGGCGGCCGCGAGCTTGCGGGCGAGAATCTCACAGTAACCGTTGATGATCGAGAGGAGGTTGTTGAAATCGTGCGCGACGCCGCCGGCGAGCTGGCCGACGGTGTCGAGTTTCTGCGAATGGATCATCGCCTCCTGCAGGCGGCGCGTCTCGGTGATGTCGTGATAGACGCCGACGAGCAGGCCCGGCGCGAGCGGGGCGAAGCGCCAGGCGGCGTAGAAGGAGCTGCCATCGTGCCGGTGCAACCAGCTCTCGCCCGTCAGCGGCGCACCGTGGCGGGCGGCGCGGGAGCCGAGCAGGTCGGTCTTCGGGCCGTGCAAGGCGCGGGTGTTGCGCCCGGCGAGCGTGTCGGCCGCGAACCCGGTGAGCGCGGCGAACCGCTCGTTGGCGAACACGATCTCGACGCCGCCGCCGTCCCAGCGGTCGAGCGTCACGACCGCGGCCTCGGGGAGCGCGGTCAGCGTCGTGCGCGCAGCGGCGAGCACGGCCGGGTCGGGCGCAGGGGCGGCGGGGGTGGAGGCGCGGGACATGCGGTAATCCGCGTGCGGCACGCGGCGAGTTCGGCGGATGCTGGCGAGCGCGCGCACGGGCTGTCAAAGCCGCGTTGGCGCCGCAGCCGCCTTTCAGGCTTTCCCCGCTGCGCCGGGAGCGGAATAACCATGGACCCGCCATGCCCGAGCTGACGCTTTCCGCCTATGTGTTGCTGTTTTGTGCCGGACTCGGCGCGGGCATCGTCGACGCCATCGCGGGCGGTGGCGGGCTGATCACGCTGCCGGCGCTGCTCGGCACGGGGATGCCGGTGCCGCTGGCGCTCGGCACGAACAAGCTCGGCTCCGTCTTCGGCACGGCGTCGGCCACATGGAGTTTCGCGCGACGCGGCGCCGTCGACCTGCGCGAATGCGTCGCGGGCGCGGCGTGGACTGCATTCGGCGCCGTGGCGGGCGCGTTCACGGTGCGGCGGCTCGATCCGGACCTGCTCGCGCGGGGCATCCCATGGCTGCTCGCCGCGCTGGTCGTTTACATGCTGTTGCGCCCGCAACTGGGCGACACCGACCGCCACCACCGGATGGAGCGGCCGGCGTTCTACGCGGTGTTCGGCGTCGCGCTCGGGTTCTACGACGGGTTCTTCGGACCGGGCGTGGGCTCGTTCTGGACCATCGCGTTCGTCACCGTGCTCGGGCACAATTTCGTCAAGGCCGCCGCGCACACGAAGGCGATGAACCTCGCCAGCAACGCCGCGTCGCTTGCCTTCTTCGCCTCGGCCGGCGCCGTGCTGCTCCTGCCCGGCCTCGCGCTCGGCGCCGGCCAACTCCTCGGCGCGCGGCTCGGGGCGCACCTGGCGCTGACGCGCGGCGCGAAGTTCGTGCGCCCGATCTTCCTCGTCATGGCCACGCTCACCGTGGCCAAGCTCGTTCACCAACACTATTTCCCGCACTGACCCTGCGCCGGGTCCGGCGCCGCCGCGGGACCGGGTCAGCGAGCCGGCAGGCCCGCGAGGATGCGCCGAGCGATCGCGGCGATGATGCGGCGGTTGTTGGCGTGGTCGCGCGACTCGGTGAAGGTCACGATGATCACACGCCCGCCGTCGGGCAGCTCGACCAGCGCGGCGTCGTGCCGCGTCCAACTCGTCCATCCGGCCTTGGCCCACAACGACATGCCGGGGCTGAGGGCGGGTGCGGTGAATCCATAGCCCTCCAGTTCCTCCGCCCCGGCGGGGACCGGCGCGGAGAGATCGCGCCGCATCAACTCCAGCATCTGCGCGGATCGGGCGGGCGAGACACACCGGCCCTGCGCGATTTCCAACAGCAACCGCGCCGTGTCGTCGGTGGACAGATAATTCCGGCGGGGCGGATGCATGACCGCGTCTTGCATCTCGCGCCCGTAGGGCCCCTCGGCCCACGTCTTGCGCACGGCGAGCACGTTCCGGAAGCCCTGCGCCTCGAACCAGCGCGTGACGGCCATTCGCCGTTCGTGCCAAACCGCCAGTTCGTCGGGCGGCAACTCCGGCCCGGCCGTCGTGCCGGTGATATAATCGACGACGGTCGCGGTGGCGTCGTTGGCGGAATCGACGATCATGTCCCGCAACGCCCGCTGCAACTCGGCTGAATCCGCGAGCGCCCCCGTTTCCAGCAAGTGATGCGCATAGGCGAGGAAGAAGAGTTTGATCACGCTCGCGGGGTAGTGCCGCTCCCCGCCGCGATGCTGCGCCCACACCGGCTCGGGGCCCCGGAGATCGACCACGGTCACGGCGATCTGCTCGGCCTTCAGTTCGGGCGCGACAAATTCGGCGCAGGTGGCCGCCAGGGCGGCATCCACCGTCTGTTGGAGAGTGGGGGAAGCGGGAGCGGGAACGAAGCTCACGAGGAGAAGAAGGGTGGCCAGGCCGGCGGTTTTCATCAGGTGCGGAGCCCCTGTCGGATCATCGCAACCGCGATGGCGGCCAGGAGCATGGAAATGATCTTGGAAATCGCGCGCATGCCCGTCGCGCCGATTTTTCGGCCGAGCCACTCGCTGTAGTGCAGCGCCAGCACGACGAGCGCGAGGTTCACCACCAGCGCCGCGAGTGTGACGACCAGTCCGATCGCGTCGTTCTGGGCCAACACGACCAGCGTCGTGATCGACGCCGGTCCGGCGATCAGCGGCATCCCGAGCGGCACGACGCCGAAATCCTCCGGCAGTTTTTCCGCCTCCGCCGCGGACGAGATCAAGTCCTTCGCCGCGAGGACGAACAGGATCAACCCGCCCGCGATCTGGAAATCGCCCACCGAGATGCCGAGCGCGCCGAAGATCGTCTTGCCGAGGAAAAGGAAACCCAGCGCCACAAGCCCACCCGTCCAGATCGCCTGGTCCGCGATCTTCTGCCGCCGCTCCGCCGGCACGCCCTGTCCGAGGCCGAGGAAGATCGCCGCCAAACCGATCGGGTCGATCGCGATGAACAGCGGGATGAACGCCTGCAAAAACTTGGCACCCCATTCGAGCATGGGCGCGACGCTGCCCGCCCGCCGGGCAAAACGCAACGCCCCTCCGGCCCGCACCGTCGGCACCCGCCGGGCAGGTTTCGCAATCCATGCGGAGTCGCGCCGCGCGACCGGGAGTAAACTTCGCCGCAACCCCAACCAGGAGGCTCCCATGTCCATCAAGATCCATCTCGACGATGCCGAGATGAAGCCGGTCCACCGCCTCGCCCGCGCCCTCGGCGTCGAGCCCGAGGACGTCGCCTACGCCGCCCTCAACCGCCTGATGATGCAGGCTCGCGACCCCGCGACCCAGGCCGAAATCATCAACCTCAAGAAATCCAAGGCCGCCAACCTGCCGCTCTGGGCCGACACCGC
>CAYYVB010000356.1:0-1952 GCA_964475035.1 uncultured Opitutaceae bacterium
GCATCAGGACGCTCGACCCGGGCGAGCGCCAGGCGGCGCAGATCGGCGGACCAGAGGGCGTGGAGTTCGCGGAACGCCTGTTCGTCGCCGCTCTGGGCGGAGAGCACGAGGAGTTCGGTGAGAACTTGTTTCGGGTCCGGGTTCATCGCTTCGCCACCAAGGTCGCGGGACGAAGCCTGCCGGTTCAACGGGCGCACGGCGAGCGCGACCGCAGATCACGCATCTTGCTGACGGAGAAGCCTTAGGGCTTCGCCAATTTGTTCCGCGGGTGGTGTTTCGCGTGTTGGTCGAGCAGGCGGGACGATTCGACCGCGGTGTAAATCTGCGTCGTGCCGATGCTGGCGTGGCCGAGCATCTCCTGGATGGCGCGGAGGTCGGCGCCGCCGCCGAGGAGGTGGGTTGCGAAGGAGTGGCGCAGGAGGTGCGGCTTCACATGCTTCGGGATGCCGGCGCGCTGGGCGTGGGTCTTGACGATATGCCAGAGCGTCTTGCGCGAGATGGCTTTGCCGCGCTCGGAGAGGAAGAGTTCGCTGCCCGTGCGCGGCTTCAACAAGCGCGGGCGGCCGGAGACGAGGTAAACCTGCACGGCGTCGCGGGCCTTGGCGCCGAGCGGGACGACGCGCTCCTTCGCGCCCTTGCCGAAGACGCGCACGAAGCCGTGTTCGAGGTCGACCTGTTGCAACGTGAGCCCGCAAAGCTCGGAGATGCGCAGGCCGCTGGAATAAAACAGCTCGAGCATCGCGCGGTCGCGCACGGCGTAGGCGTCGCCGCCGCTCGGGGCGGCGAGCAGTTTCTCCATGTCGGCGGGCGTGAGGGTCTGCGGGAGCTTGCGGCGGAACTTCGGTCCGCTGAGCAGCTCGGTCGGATCGTCGGGGCGCAGGCCGTGCGCCACGAGATGGCGGCGGAACAGCATGCGCAGCGCGCTGAGTTTGCGGGCCTGGCTCGATTGGGTGAAACCCTCGTCGGCCATCCAGTGCAGCCAGGCGGTGAGCTGCGCGAGCGTGACGCGGCGCCAGTCGGCAGCGCCCGCGCGGACGAGAAAATGCGCGGCCTGCGTGAGGTCCTTCTCGTAGGCGGCGGAGGTGTGCCTTGAGAGGCCGCGCTCGAGTTCGAGCGTGGCGATGAAGTTGCCCAGATCCTCCGCGAACGCTTCCGGAACCGGGGCCATCGGCTCGGCTGGCGTGCGGCGCGCGGCCGGAGCCGCCGGCGCGGCGGAACGGCGGGGGGCGCGACGGGATTTCATCGCGGCAGGTTCAAACACGGAATCGCCCACCCGGCACGGCAGAAAGCGCGCCGACCCGGACCCGCCTCAACGACGGCGGAAGCCGCCGGGACGCGGCGGTTGATTTGGGTTGGTCTCGCGGACGCGGTAGGTGATGCGCGCCTTGTCGAGGTCGTAGGGGCTCATCTCCATCTTCACCTTGTCGCCGGCGGCGATCTTGATGAAGTGCTTGCGGAGTTTGCCCGAGATGTGGGCGAGCACCATGTGGCCGTTGTCGAGCTGGACGCGGAACATCGTGCCGGGGAGGACCGTCACGACCTTGCCCTCTACTTCAATCGATTTGCCGTCAGACATGGAGGGAGAGGGAGTGCTCGTTGGTGGTTTGGGTCATGCAGGTGCGTCGAATAAAACCCCCTTGTAACCGGCAAACGCGCCCCGTAGTCAAGGCTTTACCCGCCCCCGCTCCCTCGGAGCTGCGGCGCGGCCGGGTCCCGCTCCCCGCACCGGGCGGCCTGCATGTCCGACTTTCCTCCGCCGCGCCCGCCGCTCCCCTGCCCCTTTGCCAAGGTCCATCCGTCGCAACTCAACCGCGACGACGCCTTCTACATGTGGCTGGCCTACAACCAGGCGATCGACGCCTGGCGCGCCGACGAGGTGCCGATCGGCGCCGTGATCGAACTCGGCGGCGAAGTCATCGCCTCCGCCCACAACCAGCGCGACAGCACGCGCG
>CAYYVB010000356.1:1962-3504 GCA_964475035.1 uncultured Opitutaceae bacterium
CGGCCCACGCCGAGATCATCGCCCTCGGCCAGGCCGCGCGCGCGATCGGCGACTGGCGGCTCAACGAGGCGACGCTCTACGTCACGAAAGAGCCGTGCCCGATGTGTTCCGGCGCCACGCTCATGTCGCGCCTGAAGCGCGTCGTCTATGCCGTCGGCGACCCGAAGATGGGCTGCCTCGGCGGCGCCACCGACCTCAACGCGCTGCCGCAGGTCAATCACCACCTGCTCATCACCCGCGGCGTGCTGGAGCAGCCGTGCCTCGAGTTGCTGCAGGCCTATTTCCAGCTGAAACGGCAGCAGGATTGAGCGGCTCGAACTAATGCCGGCGCGCGAAACATATTAGGCCGCGAAAGTTGACGCGCCCGCCGGGCGTGTGCACGTTCAAACAGTTTTTCAACCCATCCCGACCATGGCATACGAACTCCCGCCTCTGTCCTACGCCTACAACGCCCTCGAGCCGCACTTCGACGCGCGCACGATGGAGATCCACCATACGAAGCACCACCAGGCTTACGTGACCAACGCGAACAACGCGCTGAAGGATCACGCCGCCCTCGCCGCGCTCGACGTCAACGCGCTCATCGCCGACCTGTCCCAGGTCCCCGACGCGATCCGCGGCGTCCTCCGCAACAACGCCGGCGGCCACAGCAATCACGCGTTCTTCTGGAGCATCCTCGCCCCCGGCAAGGGCGGCGCCCCGACCGGCGCGCTGGCCGACGCCATCAACGCCACCTGGGGCTCCTTCGACGCCTTCAAGGCCGAGTTCGCCAAGGCCGCCACCACGCGCTTCGGCTCCGGCTGGGCCTGGCTCGTCGTCGGCGCGGACAAGAAGCTCTCCGTCGGCTCGACCGCCAACCAGGACAGCCCGCTCATGGGCAAGGCCGTCGCCGGCATAGAGGGCAAGCCCGTCATCGCCCTCGATGTCTGGGAGCACGCCTACTACCTCCACTACCAGAACCGCCGGCCGGACTTCGTCGCCGCGTTCTGGAACGTCGTCAACTGGGACGCCGCCGCGGCGAACTACGCCGCCGCGATCAAGTGAGCGCACGGCGCGTCCGTTCGCGGACGCGCACCGCCGCACGCTGAAATCTCAATCCTTCCTCGGGCGCACACGGGTGCGCCCTTTTTGCGTCCGGACGCCGGCGCTGCGGCAGCGGCGGCGGCGTTCTGTGCGGCGAGGTATTCGGTCGTGAGCATCCCGGCGTAGCCCCAGTTTTCCGGGGACACTTCGTCGATGACGATGTGGATGTGCTCGGGATGTTTGCCGAGCCGCGTGACGAGCGAATGCGTGATGTCGGCGACGACGGCTTTTTTCTGCGCGACCGTAGCGCCGCCGAGGATCCGGACGTTGACGTAAGGCATGGGCGGGAAGTTAGCCGGAAACCGCGCGCGCACCAAGGGCCGTTCGGCTAAGACGAGTTCGGGCAGCGAAACGGCCCGGCCTCAGCCCTTTTCCTTCATCACGAACACGCCGTCCCATCCCGGTGCGGGCGGGTGCTCCTTCATGTAGTGGCAGCGCTCGATCATGATGAGCGAAGGG
>CAYYVB010000357.1:0-3498 GCA_964475035.1 uncultured Opitutaceae bacterium
GCCTCCATCGCCTCGATTTCGCGCTGCTTTTGTTCGACGTCAAAGAAACCTCCACAAGTAGCCGGCGCGCTTCTTGATGAGCTCGAGGTGCGAGAAGGTTTCGGGAGCGATCATATCGCGCCATGACCCCAAAGAGCTCAGGGCGGCGCAAGGGTAAATTGAGCCGGCAGGCGCGGCGGGACGCCAAGATAGACGACCCGGCGGTTGCCGACCCAATACCACGTCTTCTCCTGCATCGGGTCGGCGACGTAAAATGTGCGTCGGTCGGCCAATTCGCGACGCGAACTGTCATAGAGCACGACGCCCCACCCTTCCGTGGCCGGCACCGGCACGGCGAGCATCACATTGAGCCCCTCGCGCGGGTAAGGCGCGAGGAGCAACTCCGCGCCGACTCGGGCAAATGCGCGCTGCTCCGGCGAGGCAGGCGCCATGCCGCGCACCACGGCGGGCCGCGGCGTGAGCGACTCGGGCACATCCCATGCCACCAAGGGCCCGCGCAAGCGTCGGCCGAAGCCGTCGTCGAATGGCTCGAACAATTCGGTGATCGCCGCCGCCTCGGATGTGGCGGCGAGCGGCGGCGGCGGAGTGCGGCGCACTTCGACCACCGGAGACTCGGGCACCCGGGCCACGAGGATGAACAGCCCCACGCACACCGCGAGAGGCACCACGGCTCCGGCCGCCGAGCCGAGCCAAAACTCAGTCAGCCGCGGTGGCAAAGGAGGCAGCGCCGGCGCGGGCTTGAGTTTCAACCGCTGGATCTCGGCGCGGATGCGTCGGATGTCGGCGATCATGGCACCGGCGTTTGCGGGCGCGGCAGCAATTCCCTGCAAAACCGCCGCCGCCTCGGTTTCCGCCCGACTCACCCGGTCACGCAAGGACCAGGGCCGGGCATCGGGGGCGAAGGTGGCGAGCAAGCCGTTGATGCGAAGCAGCGCCGCACCGCGCATCCCGAGTCCCAGCGCCGCGATGGCGCCGGCCAAAGCCCACCGACCGTCGAGTCCGGCGAGCACGACCGGCACGCTCCACAACGCCGCGAAAACCGACCATGGCCCGAGCACCGCCGGTGAACCGGCGACGATGGTGCGCAGACGCCGCCACAACACCGCGCGCGCCAGCACAGCCGCACGCTGCTGCAGGCCCTGCGCCCGTTGCTGATCCCACTCGGCGTGGGTGATGTAACCATGCTCCTTCGCGCGCTCGCCCGTGAAAGCGAGCAAGAGCAACGCGACGCGGTCCGGCTTCTCGCCGGCGAGCAAGTCCGCCAGTTGTTCATCGTGGTTGCTCGCAAAGACCGTGCGCAACCGGTCGCGGCGGGCGAACAGATCCTTGTCCGCATCGAACGCGAACCGCAGCAGCCGCGCCTGCGCGTCGGCATCATCCGGACTCACCCACCCCGCCGCCATGGCGCGTTCGAGCGCGGCGAAGCCGTGCTCCGCCAGCACCGCCAGCGCGCGGGCCGCGCCGGGATCATAGGCCTCGACCGCCCGACGGTAAGCGGGCGTGGCGAGCACGCGCGCGAGGTTGACCGCCTCCGCCGGAGGCGCATCGGCGAACATCTCCGGCAAACCGGCCGCATCTACCCGCCAACGCTGCACGCACAGGGCCGGCCGCGCCTGCGGCGGCGCGAGCGCGACCCACGCCAGCCCGGCCACGGCGGCGCGGCGCGTGAGCAAAGGCAATTGTTGCCACGGCGCGGACTCGACCAACCCGAGCACGGCGGCGACACGGTCGCGCTCGGCACGGAACGACGGCTGCTCCTCGAGAAACCGCCGCATCGTCCCGGGCTCGTCCATGAGCGGGAAGAACTGCGCCTGCCCCTCGATCGCATAATCAGCCTGCGAGAAAAATTCCGCGGCCTCCGCCAAGGTGAAGGCGCGGCGGCGCCAGATGAACAGCCGGGCGTCGCGCGGCAGATCGTAGCGATCCGGCGCCGCGGCATCCTGCAGCCAGAGTTGCACCTGCTCTGCGCCCCAGCGGCCGTCGCGCGAGCTGGCGAGCAGGCCGCGCAGGAGCGAGCGGACCCGCGGGCTGGCCTGCTCCGGCAGCAATTCCACGGCTCCGGCCCGCACGCCTGACGGATCGCGGTCGCGCAGCGCCGCCTCGACGCGCGCCTGCAATTCCGGCGGCGCGCCGCTCACATCGCGTTCAAAGAGCAACCCATAGACGTGGCCGCCATGCACCACCTCTTGCACCACGCGGCCGAGCGACCACCAATCCCACGCGCACAAGCCCGGCCCGGGCGCGTGGCGGAACAACCCAGCCGCCTCGGGGGGTGCATAGTAAGGATCGATTTCGAGCGGAATGAGGTCGGTGCGCGTGTGCAGGGGGGCATCGGCCAGACCGCCAAGCGCGACCATGAGTTGTTCGTCCTCATGTAGATAGATATTTTCCGGCCGGACGCGCAAGTGAACCAGGCCGTTGTCATGCAGGACCTCGAGCGCGACCGCCACCTGATGCACCAGCCGCTCGATCTCGCGGAGGCCCAGCTGGTGTGTGCGCTGGTAATCGCGGAGCGATTCACCCGGAGGGACGCCGGTGACTTCGTAGCGCCAGTCCCCTTCCTCATGTGCCTCGCGCAGCGGCACGAGATGCGCGAGTGAAAGACCGTCGAGCCGCGTCCACGCTTCCCGGCGCAGGGCTCCGTCGCCCGCGAGCGGACGCGCGGTGATGTGCACGGCATCCATGGAAACCACGTCCGTCGCGTGAAACGACCCGGGCGAACCGGGCAACGCGGCACCGACCTGATAATTGCGCCAGCGCCGGCCGGCAGCCAAGGCACCGCCTCCTCCGCTCGCGGTGGGCAAAGCAGAGCCGGGCGACGTGGAGGCGTCGACGGTTTCGGGCGGAACGGCGGAAGCCGTCCCAAACACGGGGTCGGTCATGGGAGCCGGATGTGCCGGTAAAATCGGCACAGGCGGCGCAGACTGAAGGGGCGATCGCGGTGCGGCGGGGCAATTCTCAGCCGGGCGCAGCACCTGCATTCCAAGCGATGAACGGTCACCACAAAGCCGGAAGCAAGGGTGACGACCGGTGGGGACATGCTGAGAGATCAGTGGGAGCCGATCCTCTGCAGAAACACAACCGCCCGGCGCGCTTGCGCGCAACCGGGCGGTGTTCGTTTTGTTCTACCCCAAACTTATTTGATGAAGAGCATCTCCTCGTAGGTCGGCATCGGCCAGGCCTCGTCGGGGCAGATGCTTTCGAGCGAGTCGACGATCTTGCGGATCGTGCCGAGGTGCGGAAGCACCTCGTGGCAAAGGTGCGAAGCCTCGTCGGCGAGCGACTTGGCGTGGTGACTGCGCATAACCTCGAGTTCCTGCATGGCTTCGTGAAGCTGCGCGATGAGCGTGCTGACCTTCTCGAGCAGCGCGACGTCGGCCTTGGTGCCGGCGGCCTTGAGGGCGGCGACGTTCTGCGCGAGCTCGGTCTGGTAGCGGATCGCGGTCGGGAGGAACTTCGTGTTCACCAGCTCGGTGACGATGTTGGCCTCGACCATGA
>CAYYVB010000358.1:0-3495 GCA_964475035.1 uncultured Opitutaceae bacterium
AGCATGACGAAGAGGCCGAGGCGGCGGATGGCCTCGGTGAATTTGTCGTAGTCGACCGGTTTCTGGATGTAGACGTTGCAGCCGAGCTCGTGGCAGCGCTCCACCTCGCGGGTGTCGTCCGTGGTGGTGAGCATGATGACGGGGAGCTTGCGGAGCTGCGGGTCGGATTTGATGCGACGGAGGACCTCGATGCCGTCGACCTTGGGCATGCGGATGTCGAGGAGGACGAGGTAGGTGCCGTCGTGGCCGCGGACGACCTTGCCGTCGCGGTCGAAGAAGAAGTCGAGCACGGCCTGCCCGTCGCGAAAGTGCTGGATGGGATTCTTGAGACCGGCCATCTCCAGGTTTTCGCGGATGAGGATGGCGTGCCCCTCGTCGTCTTCGACGATCAGGATCGTAGGTGTGTTGCTCATGGCGTGGACCGCCGTCGTGCGGTCACGACGACGGCAATGAAACGTGGAAAATCGAACCGCACTCGGGCGCACTCTCAACCCAAATCCGTCCGCGCTGGCGTTCGAGGACGCGCTGCGCGATGGCGAGGCCGAGGCCTTCGCCGGGCGTGTCGGAGGGGTTGAGGCGGTGGAAGATCTCGAAGACCTTGGCGCGGTGCTCGGGGACGATGCCGATGCCGTTGTCCTCGACGCTGTAGATCGCGTGGCCGCCCTCGATGCGACCGCGGACGGTGATGCGGAGCGGGCGGCCGGGCGCGCGGTATTTGAGGGCGTTGTCGAGGAGGTTGGCGAAGACCTGGTTGGTCTGCACGGCGTCGCCGCGGCAGGGCGGCAGGGGCTCGATGCGGACCTCGGCGCCGGCCTCGACGAGCTGGAACTTCATCGCGGCGACGTTCTCCGCCAGCATGGCGTTCATGTCGAGCGGCCGGAGGTTCAAAGCCACCCGGCCGAGGCGGGAGTAGTGCAGCAGGCCGGCGAGGAGCGACTCCATCTTGTTCACGCCGGCGGTGATGAAGCGCAGCGCCTGCGGGATCGTGACGTCGAGCGGCTTGCGCAGCGGCTCGATCTCGACGCGCCCGTCCGGCGCGGCGTCGACCGCGGTGCGGATGTCGGCGCAGGCGCGCGAGAGCTGGCGCGAGAAACCCTGGACGTTGACGAGCGGGGAGCGGAGGTCGTGCGAGACGGTGTAGACGATGGCCTCGAGCTCCTTGTTCTTCTCGGCGAGGTCGGCGGCGGTCTGCTGCAGCTTCAACTCATCGGCCTTGCGCTGGGTGATGTCGGTGCGGATGGCGACGTATTGGTAGGGTTTCCCGGCGCCATCGACGAAGGGGAAGATCGTGGTGTCGACCCAGTAGAAGGAGCCGTCCTTCGCGCGGTTCTTCAGCTCGCCATGCCAGACGCGGCCGTGGGCGATGGTCTGCCAGAGGTCGCGGATGAACTCCTTCGGGTGGTGGCCGGAGTTGATGATGCGGTGGTCGTGGCCGAGGAGTTCTTCGCGGGAGTATTGGGAGATGGCGCAGAACTTGTCGTTGACGTAGGTGATGCGGCCGCGGGCGTCGGTGATGGCGACGATGGAGTGCTCGTCGAGGGCGGCCTTCATGTCGCGGAGTTCGCGCATGCGGTCGAGGAGCTGGGCGGAGGCCTCGGCGTGCTCGCGTTCGAGGTTCTGGAGGGCGGCGACGAGGTCCTCGCGGCTGAGCTTGGCGTAGTCGGAAAGCGGGGGCGGCACGGGCGGAAACGTGCGTCGCACCGCGCAGGCTGGCAAGGGGGAAGGCATCCATTGCGAGTAGCGCGGCTACTCGGGACCGGTCGTTTCTTGGTGGGCGGATTTTGCGGTGCGCCCGTGGGCGCGGCGGCGGCGAGGGGCGGTTTTCACTCTGCGCCGGGTGCGGGCGGACAACGCGACTAGGGAAATCCTTTAGCGAGAATTGGCGGAGCCGCCAATATCCGCGCTACGCAGGTTTTGCTATCGTGGGGCCATGCAAGCGATCCACGCCTCCCCTGCATCCGCCCCCGCCGAACACGTCGCCGACCACGGTCGCACCGTCGTCAGCCAGCTCCAGCGCTCCGAGGTGTTCCGCGAATACCAGAACGCCTTCGAGACCACCACCGGCCTGCCGCTCGCGCTGCGCGCCGCGGGCTCCTTCAACTTTCCGCTCCACGGCTCCAAACGCGCGAACCCGTTCTGCGCGCTCATGGCCGGCACCAACAAGACCTGCGCCGCCTGCCTGCAGCTCCAGCAGCAGGTCGAGGACAGCGCCACGACCGAGGCGAAGACGATGAAGTGCTTCGCCGGCCTCAACGAGTCCGCCGTCCCCGTCCGCGTCGGCGAGAACGTCATCGGCCACCTCCAGACCGGCCAGGTGCTGCTCCAGGCGCCGACCGAGTCCGGCTTCAAGGCCATCAAGCGCCAGCTCGCGGCCGACGCGCCCGCGGCCGAGGTCCAGAAGATCCGCGCCGCCTACTTCGGCACGCGCGTCGTCACGCGCACGCAGTTCGAATCCGTCGTGCGCCTGCTCAGCATCTTCGCGCAGCATCTCGCCTCGCTCAGCAACCAGATGATGGTGCAGCAATCCTCCGCCGAGTCGCCCGTCGTGGCCAAGGCCCGCGCCTTCATCGCCGAGCGGTTCACCGGCGAACTCTCCGTCACCGACGTCGCCCGCGCGGTGAACATGAGCACGTTCTACTTCTGCAAGGTTTTCAAGACGGGCACGGGCCTGACCTTCACGCACTACCTCGCGCGCCTGCGCGTCGAGACGGTGAAGCAGCACATGCTCAACCCGCACGTGCGCATCAGCGAGGCGGCCTTCGCCGCCGGCTTCCAGTCCCTCTCGCAGTTCAACCGGGTGTTCCGCCGCATCGCCGGCGAATCGCCCACGGCCTACCGCGAGCGTCTCCACGGCACCTCCGCCAGCTGCGGCCACACCGCCTGAGCGCGCCGCCATCGGCACCTCCACGCCCACCCGCCATGGATCGCCTCGTCCCCTTTGCCAGCGACGGCCCGTCATCGCGCCCGTTCGCCCGCACGCTGCCTGTCGCCATCTTCTACGAGGACATCGCTGCGGCCGACCGCGCGCTGCATTCCGTGCGCGACGCGTTGCGCAGCCAGGACGACCAGCGGGTGATCCAGCCGATGCTCTGGCCGGTGCAATTGCTCACGGAGGAACACTGGCGTCGCCTCGCCGCCGCCGATGTCGCTCTCGCCGACCTCTGCCTCGTCTCGCTCAGCCGCGAACCGCAGGCCGCGGGGAGCACCGCGTGGTTCGGCGAGCTCGCCGCCGCCGAGAGCCAGAAGTGGATCACGCTCGCATCCTTCGCCGCCGCGTCACCGGCCAGCCTGCGCCGGGCCGGCTGATACGTCCGCCCTCCCTTTCCCAAGAACGACGTTAGGGGTAACGTCCTCTTGAGGCGCCGCGGGATGCCACTGGTATCCGCGGCGCTCGACTTGGCGCGTGTCCGCCGCGGATCGAGCAGGGAACAGACTCACGCCGGACGCCCGGGCAACGACACCACCACGCGAAGGCCGCGGCGGTCCTTCCTGTTC
>CAYYVB010000359.1:0-3478 GCA_964475035.1 uncultured Opitutaceae bacterium
GAGCTGCGTGTTGTTGATCACGCGATCGACGGCGAGGACGGCGGGCTGCTTGGGGGCGCGCTCCAAGGCGCCGGAGGTGATGAGCGAGCCGGTGAGCTGGTCAGCGGCGTTCGACCAATCCTGCGGGTTGATGGAGCTGGTGTTGATGAGGTCCGGTCCGCGGGCGTCGACGGTGCGCGTCTCGGCCGTGGTGGAGCAGCCGGTGAGCACAAGCGTCGCACCGAGGACGGCGGCGGCGAGGGTGGCGGTGGTTTTGTTCATGCGGTGAAGGGTTTATTCGCGGAACTTGAGACGGAAGTCGACCGCGCGCGGGTTGATCGACACGGTGGAGATGGTCTGGGTCTCGCGGCCTTGGAGGAGGACGGATTTCCAGACTTCGTTGGGCGAGTCGATGGACATGCCGTCGACGTCGACCCACTCGAACTTGTAGTTCACGCGGCGCTGGCTGTTTTTGAGGTTCTCGATCGTCGCCTGGATCTTGAGCAGGTTGCCGGAGACGGTGGCCTGATTGATTGAGACGACGCGGATGGTGCCGGCGAGCGTGCTATCGGTGATGACGCGCTGGTCGGCGACGTAGTTGGGCGAGGCCTGGGACTCGGCGCGCTGGTAGGTGTTCACGTTCGAGGCGCAGCCGGCGAAGAGGAGCGCGGCGAGCCCGAGTCCGGCGGCGGCGAGGCGGGGAGTGGTCATGGACTTCATCATTTGAGGGTGAACTGGGAGACGTGCAACGGGGCGTTGACGGAGGTGGACTTGACGTAGACCACGTTGACGGAGCCGGGTTCGATCGTGACGGTCTGCTGGGTGGCGCCGGCGGTGATCGTGATCTGGCGGCTTTCGGGCGTGGCGAAGCGGGCGTATTGGAACTCCTTCGGCAGGGCGGACCAGGTGCGGGTGTCGGCGACGTTGGTGGCGGCGTTGATACCGCCCATGATGAGGCCGGCGGCGAGGCCGGCGAACATGCCGCCCTGATCCTCGACCTGCTTCTGCACGACGGCGGAGATAATGGCCTTCGTGGCGGCGGTGATCATGGTCTTGGTGACGATGGTGGGCCACTCGTTCTTGAAGTCGTTGGCGATGACGCTGTCCATGCTGGCGACGGTGGCGGTGTTGAACTGCTGCTCGCCGGCCTGGACGCCGAGGGTGCCGAAGTAGTCGGCGCTGAAGGTCAGCTTGGGGAACGAGGCGCCGACGTAGGGGAGGCGGCTGCTGACGAGGAAGGTCGGGATGTCGACGCGGACCTGCTCGCGGCGGGGCGAGGCGCCGGTCTCGAAGATGACGTAGGTGACGCCTTCGGGGGACTTGCCCTCGGCGGCGTGGGCGGCGGCGGCGAGGTCCTCGCGGAGGTAGCTGTTCTCCGGGACCATCTCGGCGACGCGCTCGAAGGACTTGCGGCCGCGCTCCCAGTCGTCACCGGTCTCGCCGAGCGTGGTGAAGAAGAGGCCGTCGAGGAACACGGCGAAGGGGTTCACGTAGTCGCCGTAGGGCTTCATCGGCGCGAGCGAGGCGTCGAGGGCGGCCTGGAGGGCGGGGCCGGTGCGCGGGTCGTTGAGCGCCTGGTTGCTGTCGTAGGAGGCGGACTTGCCGGACTCGTCCTTGAGCTCGCCGCGGGCGGCCTTGGCGGCGACTTCCTGGGCCTCGGCGATGCGCTTTTCATTGTCGGCGACGGCCTCGCGCTGGCGCTGGAGGGCGCGGTTGAGTTCGACGCGGGCGCTGTCTTTCTGGCCGAGCATCATGTAGGTGAGCGCCTTGTAGGTGTTCATCATCACCTTGTCGTAGGAGCGGCCGCGATAGGGCAGCGTGGCTTGGTTGGTGAGTGCGGCGCCGACTTCGGAGCCCATCTTGAGCTTGGCCTCTTCCTCATACCGGTTGATGCGGTCCTCGGCCTTGTCGAAGGCCTCGAGCGCGCGCTTGGCATAGAACTCACGGATCTCGGCAGGCGTGGGGGCGGGCGGCGGGGGCGGCGGCTCCTCACCCTTCTTTACCTTCGGCGGCGGAGGCAAAATGCTGGGGACAAGGGTCGGGTCGGCGAGGGCGGCGGTGCGGAGCGTGGCGCCTTGCTCAAGGCGGAAGACGATCTCGTCCTTCGAACCCGCGGCCTTGGCGACCTGCTGGTCGATCTGCGGGATGGCGGTGACGAGGCTGCCGGCGACGGAGGCCTGGTTGAAGGCCTGGGTCTGGCTGTCGTAGCTGGCGCAACCGGCGAAGAGCGCGAGGACGGTGAGGGCGGCGCCGGTCTGGTAGACGCGGCGGGCGGTGAGCTGACGGGTGGAGTTCATGCAGGGGGCAGTGACTTTGGTGTGTGTTGGGTAACCAGGAAAAACTCAGCCTTCGCTCTCCTCGTCGAGGAGGCGGACGATGGCGCCGCGATCGACGCCGTTGTCCTCGAGGATCTCGGCCTGCGAGTTCTGGGGCGTGACGCGGGTGACGCGGATCTTGCCGACGTAGACCTCCTCGCGGGATTTCTCACCGGTGTCGGGGTCGACGAGTTCGTCGCCGATCGCATAGACTTCCCAGGTCTGGCCGACGGAGATGCCGGACTGGTCGTTGCGGTTGATGGTGACGATGCGGTCGCGCTTGCCGATGATGCGGGCGGGGAAGATGGCGTCGGTGGTGCGGCCGGCGATCTTCTGGGCGATCTCGCGGACGGCGTCCATCATGAGGACGTCGGAGGATTCGCCGACGCGCTGGGTGGTGTTCTCGGAGCGGTTCTCGGAGTCGTATTTCTTGACCGAGAAGTTGGCGCTGGAGATGGAGCGTTGGGTGGCGACCTCGGTGATCTTGGCGACGGCGGAGATCTCGATGGCGCGGCCGCGGATGGTCTTGCCGAGGGAAGCGAGGCGACGCTCCTCCATGCGGTCGTTGAAGCCGTCGACGCGGATGGTGAGGATGTAGTCGGCGCCGTTGAAGGAGAACGCCTGGCCGGAGGCGGCGGCCTCGGTGGCGAGGGCGTCGGCGTCGGCGCGCTCGAGCATCTCGAAGCGGCGGGTGTTGAGGAGACGGTCGTGCACCTGGGCGTCGAGGCCCTGGAGAATGGAGTCGAGCGAGAGGCCGACGCCTTGGTTGGCCATGCGGGCGGCGACGGCGGAGTTGGCCGTGATCTTGGTGACGGCGAGCTTCTTCTTGCCGGGGGCGTCCTGCGCGAGGAGGGCGGGACCGGTGAAGAGCGTGGCGGCGGCGAGGGCCGCGAGGAGAAGACGTCCGGGTTTCATGGGCGGAAAGGGAGGAGTTGAGTGGGGAGGACCGCGGGCGGGATCAGAGCCCGAAGAGAGAGCGGTGCTGGTGGATGGCGGGGGCGTCGGTGGTGTTCACCTTGAAGCCGGATTGCTCGAGCATCTTGGCCTCGCCCTCGAGGCGCTTGACCTCGGCGTCGGTGAGCTTGGCGCCGTTCTTGAGGTTGTTCATGAACGCCGTGGCGTCCTTCCAGCGGGCGTAGGCCTCGTCGGACATCTCGAGGGTGACGTTGAGCTTCTGGCCGGCG
>CAYYVB010000360.1:0-3474 GCA_964475035.1 uncultured Opitutaceae bacterium
CGAGCGCGGTGAGGGAACCGTAGCGTTTGGTGACTTGGTTGAGTTCGAGCATGGCGGCGGCGGTTGAGTCTGCGGCCAGTGAAGCGCACCTGGCGGCCCGCGGCGACACCGGGGAGACGGACAAAGGTCATGGTCATGCATGACGTGCCCGCGCCGTCCCAGCGTTGGGAATCGGCGATGCCGCGAGCGAGCGGTTTCCGGTGGAGTGCGGCGGGGTGCGAAGGCACGCCGAGAGCGGTGATTTTTTCTAGCCGTTGCGAAACGGGCACTTAGGCGGGCGCGTGTAACTTGGCACTTCGCTTGCGTGTATTTCTGTCAACCAACCACCTGTCATGAAAAAGATCACTTTCCTCGCCCTCGTGAGCCTCGTCCTCACCGTCATCCCGGCCCAGGCCGCGATGCAGAACGACACCGAGATCTTCACGCTGCCCGAGTTCCGCGTCACCACCACGCGCTACACGGAGGCGGAGAAGAGCGTCCGCGCGAGCCTCGCGGCCTTCCGCGAAACGGCGCGCCCCGCGAACCATCTCGCCACGGAATTGCCCGACCTCGGCACGGTCGCCGCCAAGGCCGACGCCGCCAAGGGCTCCGAGATCGCCGCGAAACCGGTCGCCCTCCGCGCCGCGCGCTCCTGAAAAAATTGTGTGTGTGTCCAACCCGCCCCGCAGGGGGCGGGTTTTCATTTTGGCGCGGAGGTCTGGGTGCACTACGGTCGCGCGCATGTCAGCACAGCCGTCCGAATCCGCCGACGCCTCCGAACCGGAGCCCGTGCGCATCCCGATCACCGGCGAGTTGGATCTGCACACGTTCCGGCCGGCGGAAGTGGCATCGCTGCTCGAGGATTATTTCGCCGAGTGCCTGCGGCGCGGCCTGCGCGAGGTGCGCGTCGTGCACGGCAAAGGCACCGGCACGCTACGCACCACGGTGCACACGTGCCTGCGACGCTCGCCCGCGGTCGCATCGTTTCGCAGCGGAGACGAGACGAGCGGCGGCTGGGGCGCCACCATCGTGACCCTGCGCGTCAACAAGCCGTAGGTGGCGTGCCCTAGCCTCGTTTCTCCGCGCTTCCGCGCGGCTTCGTTTCCGCTGATGCCGGCGGCTTCGCTTTCGGCAACGGTCCCCACAACCGCAGGATGAGTTCCGCGAGATTCAACAGGCTGATGCGCTGCATCCCGCCGCGGGTCAGATCGCGCAACGCCGGCACCTGCGCGCTGCGTTCGACGAAATAACTCCACAATTCCCGCTCTAATCCGCGCGCGGCCTCCAACGGCGCCGCCGCACCGCGACCGACCTCCAAGGCCCGCATCTGCCAATGCCGGCGCTCGTCCGGTTGGCGCTCCCAGTAGTCGAAAAGACTTTGCTCGTAACGATTTAGGCTCATGCGCAGCGTGCGGCCCTCGGAAGGACCGCGGAATTGCTTTTGAACCAACGGCCTGCAAAGCTGTCACCAGAATTCTCAACCCGACACACACAATGTTTCAGAAACTCAAAGAACAACTTCCGGCCGTCGTCCTCACTGCCCTGCTCGTGGGCGGTGCGATTTTTTGGTTCCACCAGAAGACCGTGCAGGACCTCGCCGCCCGCAACCAGACGGAGATGAACGCTCTCCGCGAGCAGACCCAGGCCGAGCTCAAGGCCTCCGCCGAGGAGACCCGCCGCCACATCGAATCTGTCAACACGCTCCTCAAGGACGCCATCTCCAAGCGCGCCGCCGACGTCTTCATGACCGACGAAGAGGTCCAGAAGCTGAACACCGAGAAGATGAACCAGCTCGCCGAGGCCATCGCGCAGAAGATCACGCCCTACGGCTCCGTCCCGAAGACCCCCGAGGAAGCCGAGAAGCTCCAGAACGAGCAGGTCGACAAGGTCTCCGCCCGCATGGCCGAGCGCATCTCCCCCATCCTCGCCGAAATGTCCCGCGACCAGAACCTCACCCGCGAATCCATCACGCAATACAGCCAGCGCATTTCCGACCAGATCAGCGGCGTGCTCACCGCCGAGATGGCCCGCAATCAGGAGCTCAACACCAACCTGATGACCGCGCAGGCCATCGCGCAGGATTCCATGAAACTCTCGCAGGAGATCACCGCCCTCTACCTCAGCAGCTTCAAGGACCAGGGCGTGCTCACCCGCCTGGTCACGCTCCCGGCCAACATCATCCGCGACGCGACGAACATGAGCATCGTCAACAGCTCCGAGCGCAAAAAGGTCGAGGAACGCCTCGTCACCGAGATGAACGAACTCGAGAAGCGTCTCCAGGAATTGCAGGCTGCGATGCCGCGCAACTAATCGCCTCCCTTCGCTTTTCCCTTCTCAAGCCGCGCCACCCGCGCGGCTTTTTTTATTTTCCACGCGCACAACAGCGCGTGTCTCCGTCGTAGCTGCGCTCGTCAGAGCGCAGACTCCACGTCCCCCTTCCCCGCTCACGGGCTTGCCCTCCCGCCCGCGCCCGCGCTTTCTCCCTCGCGTGCCGTCCGCCGCCCCGCTGCGTCTCACCGCCGATCACGCCCGCCGCTTCATGCGCCGCGCGCTCCTGCTCGACACCCCCGCAGCCGACGTCACTGCGGCCCTTGTCCACCACGGCTACGTGCAGATCGACCCGATCAACGTCTGCGGTCGCATGCACGACCTGATCCTCCGCAACCGCGTCGCCGCCTACCGCGAAGGCGACCTCATGCGCCATCTCCACGGCGCAGACTCCAAGCCCAAACCAGCCGGAGTCCGCACCGCCTTCGAACATCACCTGCCCACGGCGCACACTCTCGTCGCCCTCGAGCTCGATGCGTGGCCGCATCTCCTCGGCCAGATGCGCGCCCGCACCCGCCGCGGCGGCGCGTGGTCCGGCCGCCTCAGCCCGAAGCAAAAAACGCTCGCCGAGCGCCTCCTCGCCGAGATCGCCGCCCGCGGTCCGCTCTCGTCGGAGGATTTCGCCGACACCGGTCGCGCCCGCGCCGTCTGGGGCGCCGCCACGCAGGCCAAGGCCACGCTGCAAAAACTTTTCTTCCATGGCCGCGTCCTCATCGCCCGCCGGGGCGATGACAACCGCCGCTACTATGACCTGCCCGAGCGCGTCCTGCCCGCCGCCACTCTCGCGTTGCCCGAACCCGCCGCCGCGGAAACCGCGCGTTGGGAGACGCTCCTCAAGCTCCGCCAGCGCCGCCTCACTCCGCTCAAGCGCACCGAACTCCCTCTCGTCGCCGACCTCGTCCAACCCATCGCCGTCGATCATTGCCCGCCGCTTTACTGTCTCCGCTCCGACCTTCCGTTGGTCGAGGATTCCGCATCCAGCGTTCCGCCTTCCGCAATCCAACTCCTCGCTCCGCTCGATCCGCTGATCTACGACCGCCGTGTGACTGCGGCGCTGTGGAATTTCGACTACACGTGGGAAGTCTACACGCCGCCCGCCAAGCGCGTGCGCGGCTACTACGCGCTCCCGCTCCTCGCCGGCACCGAGATCGTCGGCCACATCGACCC